>CAZBNI010000039.1:0-6857 GCA_964493105.1 uncultured Gammaproteobacteria bacterium | reverse complement strand
CTGTGAACAAGCTTAATAAATAATAAAGTTTGATTCTGGTACCGCCGACGGGATTCGAACCCGTGTTGCCACATTGAAAGCGTGGAGTCCTAGGCCAAGCTAGACGACGGCGGCAAGTTTGTATTATTTAATTCCTAGTCTTTTATATAAAAGTTCCTTTTGCTGACTATTATGTTTTAATTCAAGTTCTCTTTTCCGAGCAATTTTTTTATCGTTATAGGCCTCAAGGTATATAAGCGTAAAGGGAGCGTACGCTTTTGTTGATCTGACTTTTCCAGCATTATGTTGCTCAACCCGTTTATTAGGAAACTCAGTAGTGCCAATATAGAACCATTTTTTCCGAGTACTTTTTAAAAGGTATAGGTAGCGCATAGAGCTATTGTCACATTGCCACCCTACGGATGGTCCCCCGCAGGGGGAAAAGCGTGGAGTCTCGCCGATTGAATGCGCGCTTTGGATAGTTTTATTGAAGCGATCCGCCGCAGGCGGGCTAGGCCAGGCTATCTGCCCAAAGGGCAGACCCGCCTTTTTGGCGGGGACGAAGGCGCCAGATAGTGTAGGGAATCGTAGCGTAACAGTATGATTCTGTCAATGGAAGTGTTTTATTGCTCGAATAGGGTGTTTATACTATACTATAAATTGTTTACAAGATTAAAAATTTAAAATAATATGGCAACAAGCGCAAAAAAAGCAAACATTGTGAAAGATGAATACCAGTATGATTTTTCTAAAGACGCCGCAGGTAACGCATCAAGCGCCGCTTTACGTGCAGATTCGGAAGAAAAGCAGGGTAAGGACTGGTTGGAAGACGAAGATTACGCAGGACAACTTGCTGTTGATGTATTTCAGGAAGGCGATAATATTATTATTAAATCAACGATTGCCGGAGTGAGGCCTGAGGATATTGATATTGCTATTAATAATGACATGATAACGATCCGCGGAAAGCGGAGTAAAGAACATGAAGTAGCTGAAAAAAATTTCTTTTATCGAGAATGCTATTGGGGTGGATTTTCGCGTTCCGTGATCCTGCCGTGCGAGGTAAGGGTTGAACAAATCAATGCGTCAATGAAAAACGGTATTCTAACGGTAGTATTGCCAAAGGCAAAAAAGATAAGCAAAGTGACGGTTGTAAAAGTCAAAGAAGAATAACGGAACAACTATGAGCGGGAATAAGCGCGGTTATACCATCGATGCAACAGTACAAGGATTCAAGGGAACAACGGCGCTTTTAAAGACGTTTGATAAGCAGGTTGTGCGTTGGCCAATAAAAAATCTGCCAGAAGACGTCCGTGAGGGAATGACATTGCGGTTGTACATCTCAACGGATCGCACGGAAGCAGAAGATCGCGAGAAGCTTGCACGAGAGGTACTCAATACATTATTACAAAATTAGCGTATGCCCAAATTATTACCAAAAAAGAAACAGCTGATCAACCTGCCGAAAGAAAAAGAAAAGAAGTATTTGCCAAAACCGGAAGCAAATATTGGTTTGCTTGTACTGCTTGCGCTTTTGCCGATCATTTTTATACTAATCTATGCACTAAGCCCATGGTTTACAATATCATCGAGCGTTGTGAATGGTATTATCATTGGCGTCATGGGACTTTTTTTGTTGAGCGTAATCTATTTGATGGTAGCGACGGTTCAATTTATGTTTTACTCTGCACATAATGAAATTGGAAAGCTACTACGCGTTGAAAATCATATTAAACTAACACTCCTTATGTCGCTCTCTTTGATGTTTTTGCCCGTCTTAATACATATCGTTCGGATAGAATAAGGCCCTTCGGTAACAAACTCAATAACCGCATGGGTAAAATAAAGACAAAAAAAAATATAAAGACAACCCTGCCGATAAAAACGCCTTTTCGGGGAGTTTTGGCGACTGTTTTTGTTTTGATCGTCGTTGGCGCTGCGGTGATTGCGTTTGTTTTTGCCTTTGACGCATCGTACCGAGATGTGATTTATCCTGGAACGTTTGTTGGACACTACAATCTGAGTAAGATGACGTATGCAGCCGCAGAAGAGCTTCTCACTGAAGCCACAAATGAATTATTAGATGCAGGTTTTTTATTTACCTGTAATAATGAAACGTTTGTTATTCCAACGATTGTTGGAGATCCAGCAAATCCCGAACTCGTAACACAACTTGCCATGTTTGACATCGACGCAACGCTGAAGCAATTGCAGTATGGCCAGGCGCAGCAAAATGAAGCGGAACATATTTATTATTGGGTCACGGGCTGGCAATCAAAGCCATATGTTACGATCAATAAGGAAGCGTTAATCGAGGCGTTGCGGGAGGAACTTGGGTACTATGAAGAACCGGCTATTAATACCAAGCTAGAGGTGAGTGAAGCGTATGAGATTACCGTAACCGAAGAATCTCCTGGCATGACATTTGATTATGACGCTATTGTTAGGCAGGTTACGGAAAAATTTCAACTATTCTCTCATGACGCTATTCCTGTCGCGCTTGAACGAGAGTATCCTACAATAACACAAGCTAATTCCAAGCGCGCAATTGAGCTTGCTAAGCAGGTATTCGCATCAGCGCCCTTTGTTGTTATTTACGAAGAATATGCATGGGAGCTCTCAAAAGAGCAGATTCGGGCAGCACTCCAATTTCAAATTGATGATGGGAAGGTAGTGGTAGGCTTGTTATCTGAAAACATGGCGGATTATTATGACATGATTGCACAGGAAATTGATGTGGAGGTACGTGAAGCAAAGTTTGCCATGGAAGACGGAAAAGTAGTTGAATTTCAACCTTCCCAAAAAGGACGATCATTACAGATTAAAGAAAGCAATGAGCAGATAAGCCGGAAAATCAGGCAGGTTGGCATTACTGAGATAGACTTGATCGTGGATGAGGTTGAACCGGAAGTCACGACTGATAGCGTTAATAATCTCGGCATTCAAGAATTAATTGGTGAGGGCCATTCGAGTTTTGCTGGGAGTCCACGCAACCGCCGTCATAATATAGCGGTTGGCGCTAGTACATTAAATGGAATATTGATTGAACCTGGCGAACAGTTTTCTTTGGTCAGAGCTCTTGGTGTTATCGAAGCCTCAACCGGCTATTTACCAGAATTGGTTATCAAGGGGAATAAAACGATACCAGAATATGGCGGAGGATTATGTCAAATCGGCACTACCACATTTCGTGTAGCACTTGATGCGGGTTTCCCAATTACTGAACGCAGGAATCATTCGTATCGTGTTTCCTATTATGAACCCGCTGGGACCGACGCCGCTATCTATAACCCGAAGCCTGATTTCCGTTTTATCAATGATACAGAGCACCATGTATTATTTACCACAGAGATCGACGGCAACGATTTGTACTTCCGGTTTTATGGGACATCTGACGGCCGAACGGTTGAGAACACTAAACCACGAATTTTTAATTATGTAAGACCGGGTCCGACTAAGCTTTTGGAAACAACAGACCTAGCACCCGGTGAAAAGAAATGCACGGAGAGAGCTCATACTGGAGCAAATACAGAGTTCACTCGGACTATTACAAACGCCGACGGTACACAAACATCGGAAGTATTTTCGAGCCATTATAAACCATGGCAGGAAGTGTGCTTGATTGGCGTGGAAGAACTTTCGGAATAAAAAAACCCGGGTACGAATCCTATTCGTAACGCCGGGCATGGTTTGACACTTTGTAGGGCACTCATTGTGCAGCTCTCCTATGAGTGAAAGTGTTTGTGGTGAGTACTGATTTTAGTTTTGATTTTGTTGTGGGTGTAACAGGGAGGGATTAACGGCCATCGAGAGTTCCTTGAATCCTTTGGATTTCTTCTTGACGGGCCTCTCGTACCTCATCAGTTCCCCACTCATTGTCGCGCAAGTACCACCCAAAGTTCAGGGTAGCCCACATAATAAGCACAATAGCGAGGATATTGAAGAATGCAGCGGCTCTAGTTCTCGTTATCAAGGTTGGGTAAGCGACCTTGACCAAGAAGAAGATTGCTCCTATCAGGAAGATGATGACCATTGGCCAGGGGCTCGTTTGCATGAGTAGGAATTTTGCGATGAAGGATCCTGTCGTACTAAACATACCGCCTCCTAATGATATGGGGTTATCAATGTATAGTGTCAATGGATATAAACAACAGCTACAATACATAGCCTACGTAATTGTAGTGTAGCCAGCGATCTGCAGTCAAGAAGATTGTTTCAAGGAATGTTCAAGGTTCTCGCCCAGATCATCCTGGGAAACAACCCCCATGCTTGTCGTGACTGCAGGTCGCTGGCTACACTGACGTGAAAAAACGTATTTTTGTATATTATAGCTGTTTTTATACTGTTCAATAGTAAGATAAAAAGCGCATAAAAATGAGTTTTTAACCGAACAAAGTATCATATCATAGTCAAAAAATCTTGTCAAGGTGTATCTGGGAGTGGTACAATGCAATTGGATTAATATTAAAAAGGGGATTTTTATCATGACAATTCAAGAAATATATCAACTTGCGATTAAACTAGGTATCCATAATGATTTGCGTGGCTCAAAAGCTGTAAAAAAGAAATTACAGCGGGCAAATGAAAAATATCAGGAATTATCGTCTGATCAAAAGAAAGAATTTGATACTGAGACACTGACCAACCCTTTTTCTGATACGAGAATGTTTGCCAACAATCCTCAGAAGCAGGTAAAACGGATACTGGCCGGCATTGATATTGATACTGGCGAGGTAATGCTTGCGCACGAACTTTCCAAAGACAAACCGATTGATCTAATTTTATCGCACCATCCAATTGGTCCGGCATTAGCTGGTTTGCATGAAGTAATGGATTTGCAGGCCGAAGTGCTTGCTCAATACGGAGTGCCGATTACCACCGCTGAAAGCCTCATGAAGATACGGCTTGATGAGGTTTCACGATCGGTGTCAGCTGCCAACCACAACAGAGTTTTGGATTCTGCGCGGCTTTTGGGATATGATATGATGTGTGCCCATACGGCTGCTGACAATATGGTTGCTACTTATCTTGATAAGCTTTTGAAAAAAGAAGAAAAGAATATCGAGCGTGTTGTCGACGTGTTAAAAGTTTTGAAGCAGGTGCCAGAATATAAAGTAGCAATGAAGCAAAAAGCAGGTCCAATGCTGTTTACTGGTACGCCGGAACGCTACGCTGGCAGGATTGCAGTGACGGAAGTGACTGGTGGTACGGAAGGATCAAAAGAAATGTATGAAAAAATTGCACAGGCCGGCGTTGGCACTATCATTGGCATGCATCTTGGAGAAGAATATAAGAAGGAAGCGGAAAAACATCATCTCAATGTCATTATCGCGGGACATATGTCTTCTGACTCTCTTGGCATGAATTTATTTTTGGATAAGCTTGAAAAGCGCGGTGTTGAGGTGATCCCTTGCTCTGGATTAATTAGAATTAAACGTTTTTCCGCCAAAAAGAAACCTACAACCAAACGTAAACGGAAGAAGAAATAACATGCCTTCACAACGGCTGGTCAATGCGCAGGAAAAAACCGAGGATATTACCTTGGATAATACGCTTCGTCCACGAACCCTGGATGAATTTATCGGGCAACATAGGGTTAAGGATAATCTGAATATTTTTATTACTGCAGCAAAGCAGCGCAAGGAGTCGCTTGAGCATGTACTCTTGCACGGCCCACCAGGCATTGGCAAGACAACGCTTGCACATATTATTGCCGTAGAAATGGGTGTAAACGTCCGCGTGACGTCGGGTCCGGCACTTGAAAAGGCCGGTGATCTTGGAGCAATTCTTACGAATCTTGAGGATGGCGATATTTTGTTTATTGATGAAATACACCGATTGAATAGAGTCGTTGAAGAGGTTTTTTACCCTGCAATGGAGGATTATGCCATTGATATAGTAGTTGGGAAGGGCCCTTCCGCAAGCACCTTACGGCTGGATCTTCCAAAATTCACCCTTATTGGCGCAACAACGCGCGTACATCTGCTTTCTTCTCCGCTTCGCGACCGTTTTGGGACCGCATATCGGTTGGATTTTTATGACCATGATGATATTCACAAAATTGTGAACCGGTCATCAAAAATACTTGGCGTTTCCGCAGAGCAGGAGGCGTTATGGGAAATTGCACAACGGGCGCGCCGTACTCCGAGAATTGCCAACCGCTTGTTAAAGCGTGTACGCGATTATGCGCAGGTGAAAGCAGACGGTACGGTAACGCCTGCTCTTGCGGTTGATGCATTATCAAAGCTTGATATTGATCAGCACGGCCTTGATGAATTAGATCGAAAAATTCTAAATACTATTGTTGAAAAGTTTGGCGGTGGACCCGTAGGCATAAATACCATTGCGGCAGCAATTTCCGAAGATCAGATGACGCTTGAAGACGTGTATGAACCGTACTTGATCCAGTCAGGTTTTTTAGCGCGAACACCGCGCGGGCGAGTTGTTACCGAAGCTGGATATAAACATATCAAAAAAGAGCCTCCAAGCAATTTGCAGAGTAAGTTGGTTTAAATATTTACTCCCGAGGTCCGTACGTGGCATCCTCATCAATTTGACATACTGCGATGTAGCGTTTGAGCGCTGTTCCAAGCGGCCAAGATGTTTGTATTGTGAGGAGTTGTCGCTCGTGGTTTTGTTGGTCAAGGACTGACACTTCTTTTGGCCCTACAATTTTGGTTTCGATAACACGAAAGATAAAGAGCTCTCCATCAGGATTTGTAATTTTGACTTCGGTATCAGTTGGAATATCGATGAGTTCTTTGAGTACTTGCTTGTAGTCACCCGCCTTCCATAGATAATCGGACGAATGTCCAAACAAGTATGGATTACCAAATTCACCTGGCAGTGCGGTGCCGGGATAATGCACAATGCCGTTT
>CAZBNI010000038.1:0-6891 GCA_964493105.1 uncultured Gammaproteobacteria bacterium | reverse complement strand
AGGATCGATGAGTTCCCGGAGTGACTTACGTTTACCAGGAAACTTCGTCTCGAGAAGGATGTCGAGAAGCGGACGTCCCTGCTCCATTGCAGCGAACGCGCACTCCTGAACAAACCGGTACACCTCTTCAGGATCAAACCCTTCATCACCGAGCACGCCTTTGACCGCGCCAGATGCCCAGCAACCGTGCGTACGGCCAATATTCTGAGCCATCTGCTCGCGTCTTACATCCATACCCGACACAATCTTTGTCATGAGATTGAGCATGTAGTGAATGAGAATCGTCGAGTCTGGTAGGATGATACGTTCAACTGAAGACTGCTCGATAGCACGTTCTAGCGGAGTCGCAACATCCTCAATAGCAGGGTCCGTGTTACCACGCAGTATGCGCGCCATCCCACGAACACGCTCATTGAGAATCGTATTTTTCTTGTGCGGCATGTGCGACGAACCCTTCTGCTTCTTCTTACGGGGCTCGATCACCTCACGATACGCGGTCTGGCCGAGAATGTAGTTATCGAGCGCCATTTTTTCGAGCACGCTACCGAGAATTGCGATCTCGCACATAAACCTCGCGATCGCATCGCGGAGCACGATCTGGGACGCAGCCGGACGAACCTTGAGCTTCAGTATCTTACATACCTCTGCCTCGAGCTCAGGGCTAATGGAGCCGTAGTTGCCCATCGCTCCCGAGCACTTCGTGGCGGCGAGTTGGTCCCGAATAAACTCGAGCGTTGCTGCTGACGTAACAAGACCGTCGATGTACACGCACAGCCGACCGGCGTACGTGATCACCTCACCGTCCTGCCCGTGCGTCACGCCCATGCAGTATGTCCACATATGCTGGCTCGCGAGCTTGGTAAGCGATTCGATGAGCGTATCGACACTCTTGACGATGTTATCAAGCGCTGCGAGCATGAGCATGGCGAGCGCAGGATCTTCGTCGTCGTACGACGTGATTAGGTCGTGGAACTTTGCCTGCAGCTCTGGCGGCAGGTAGCTCCGGACGACGTCGACGAACGCCTGGAGATCATGCTCGATCTCCTTATCCCGCTTCTCTATCGCGCGGACAGTAAACCAAGCAGCCTGCTTAATACGCTTGTATGTTCCTGTCGGATACTCGCCAAGGTTTTCCCGAGCCTTAATGACCGCGAGCTCAACCTTGAGCCACAGGCTAAACTTTTTCCTGAGCGTCCATAGACGACCCATCTTTGGTAGCGTATACCGTTTTATCACGATATACCTCCTTTCCTTTGTATATTTCGTTGTCAAATAGCTATTTCAAAGTATTTTACCTTACCAATTTTATCCTTTTTGGTCAATAAAAAGAAGCCCCGATCCTCCAAATCGGGGCATTCAACGTAAATATCAAGTTTCTCTTATAATGAGAGAATTACGCAGCCACGGGAAATGTCTTCTTTTCTGCTGCGGGCCGAACGATGACTTCGTTGCGTCCGGGACCAGTTCCGATCAGGAGAATCGGAACACGAAGGAGCTTTTCGAGACGCCATACAAACTTTTTAGCCTTGTACGGTAGTTCATTGAAATCGCAGATGCCGGTAATGTCTTCATCCCAGCAATCCCACATCTCAATGATCGGTACAATTCTAAACATGTCATCTGTATTCGGCATCTCTCCAGGTTCTATTTCTTTACCGTCGAGCTTGTACCCAACGACGACAGGAACCTGCTTAAGGCCACTCAACATGTCAAAACGTGTCAGTGCGAACCAATCCGGTCCGTTGACACGGATCACATACCAGAGCCACTGTACATCCATCCAGCCGATGCTACGACCCCGACCGGTTGTCGCGCCGAGCTCGTAGCCCAGTACCTGGAAGTATTGAGCCCAGTCGGCTTTTGTTGGCGTGCCGTAATTGATAAGCTCGAGCTTTTCACGTAAGAACGCGAGCCGCATTTTCTTATAACGCTTCTTAAATAACTTTGCGTTATTAAGAGCCCACTGCTCACACTCTTCCCGATCCCAAATCTCAGATGGAAATGGGCCGGCACCAACGCGAGTCGGCAGTGCCTTCATGACCATCAGTACTACCGCTTTTGCGAAAGCCTTTAGCGGAAGACCAGTGCCAAGCGGAGCGCCAGCAGCGACAGAGTTGCCCGACGAAACGTACGGCCAGGTACCCAGTTCGATATCCAAACCTGGAGCCTGCGCACCCTCAAAAAGCATGCGAACCTTCGCAGCAAAAGCCTTAGCAAGGCCTCTCGCTGTATCCGTCACGTACTGTTCAATCTTCGGAGCATCCTTGAGCAACGCTCGCTCAACATGGATTGGCCGGGGTACGTCCTTCCGCTTAACGAGCTTCAGGCGAACCATCTCGTCAAAACACGGTTTAAGTGCCCGATACAAACCTTGTAGACGAATTCGCAGCGCCCGATCTTTCTGGTATAAGTGTAAAACCTTGGGGCCCATCCGGAGTGCTTTAAGACCAGCGAGTGGCCCTATTGCCTTACCGGTTGTACCGACTTTTTTCTTACCCATTGAGTGCTCAAGCCACTGTTCAATTAACCCGTGCCATGGTGTCCACAACGGCGAATTCTTATCCACCCAGATAGGTGGTAGCTTCTTGCCGAAAACCCGCTTCGCTTCCTTGAGCTCATCCAAGAACCGTTTGAGGTCAAAAAATACACCGCGACCAAGTACGCAATGTACGAGCCGCGCAATACCGCACGGAATCAAATGGCCGATGAACTTTTTGAGGTCAGGCGTTACAAGCGTATGGCCAGCACCAGAACCACCGCTATACCTAATGGCAAGCTTATACAGCTTGCTTAAAAGATCAACGATCTTCCCCTTTCCCTCGTCACCCCAGTATGTACCGGTAATGATAAGCATAGGGTACTTAAGAAAGATCACTTCTAGCCGTGCATCCATAGTACGCAGTTTTGTTGAAACCCGCATGGGCTCCTCCTTTCTCAGTTTATTCTATTGTCAAGTTTCCTTTTTTTCAAATCAAAAAGGGCTATTTCAAAGTCTTTTACCTTACCAAAAAATGTCCTTTTACGCAACTTGACACAGCACTCTCCTATGGTACTATTTTTAAAAGCTAAAACATACATAACTGGAGGTATACTATGTATGATTGTTTATCCGGAGAGCGTTGCAGCTCGTCGTCTGAATCTTCGAGCGCAATTGAATCCGATACATCCGTTGAATCTACAGAGTCATTATCTGATTCAACTCTGGTTGTACACAATGTCGAGTTCACTGGTACGAGCGTTGCAATGTCTGACGTCGCTGCTGGAACCTACGGTATCATCGACATTTGTTAACGCGAGAAATCACTACAACCAAAAAAAGAGGCACCCGCTGCCTCTTTTTGCTATTCCCACTCAACAGTGCCGGGTGGTTTTGAGGTCAGATCGTACAACACACGGTTCACTTCACGAATCTCATTCGTAATTCGTACAGAAATTTTCGCTAACAATTTGTGCGGTAACTGGACCCAGTCTGCTGTCATAAAATCCTTAGTAGTAACTGCGCGTACAATAATTGGATATCCATAAGTCCGTGCGTCTCCTTGAACGCCAACTGATTTGATAGTTGGTAATACTGCAAAGTATTGTTGCACTTTGCTGTTCCAACATGATTTTTCAATTTCTTCACGCACAATCCAGTCTGCTTTACGGACAATATCAAGCTTCTTCTCAGTTACTTCGCCGATGATGCGGACCGCTAGTCCCGGACCCGGAAAAGGTTGTCGTTCTGTAACTTCTTTTGGTAGTCCAAGTAACCGTCCAACTTTTCGTACTTCGTCTTTGTACAGATAACGAAACGGTTCAATTAGCTTAAATCCAAACTTTTTAGGTAAACCGCCAACATTGTGATGCGATTTGATAACTACTGCTGTCTTTCCAACGCTTACGCCCGAAGTAATTGCGTCAGTGTATAACGTGCCTTGTACCAGCCAGTTTACTTTCCCAAGTTTTTTTGATTCACGTTCAAAAATACGGATAAACAACTCGCCAATAATTTTACGTTTTTTCTCAGGATCAATAACGCCTTTGAGTTTTAATAAAAACTGTTTCTTGGCATTGATAACCTTGAGATTAACACGCTGGTAGGAATGAAATGTTTTCTTTACCTGTTCAACTTCACCATGCCGCATCAAACCGGTATCCACAAAAATACAGATAAGTTGTTTGCCTACTGCTTTATGAATGATAGTCGCAGCTACTGAAGAATCAACGCCGCCAGACAACGCACAAACAACCTTTTGTTTGCCGACCTGTTTTTTAATATCAGCTACCTGTTTAGAAACGAATTTCCGCATTGTCCAAATCTTTCGTGCACCTGTAATGCGCACGAAATTCGCGAGGATCTTCTTACCACTGATTGTATGCGAAACTTCTGGGTGGAACTGGAGTCCAAAAATTTTCTTTTTTTGATGTGCGATCGCCACATTAGGGCAGTTTGCCGAACTGGCAAGTATAGTAAAACCTTTTGGTAATTTAACAACCTGATCACCATGCGACATCCATGTCATTTGCGAACCTTGAACGTTCTGAAATAACCCTGACGATTTACGTATGCGTACGCATGTCGGACCATACTCCCTTTTACGGGCATGCTTAACTTTTCCGCCTAGTTCATGAGCAATAAGCTGGAGCCCGTAGCAAATACCAAGGATCGGCACTCCAAGATCAAAAACCGCCTTGCTGACATGCAAGGCGCCTTTCACTGATAAATTTTGAGGGCCCCCTGATAAAACAATACCCTTTGCTTGTGCTAATTTATCAAGTGGATAGTTGCACTGAACTAATTCTGCAATTACCCCCAGCTCACGTATTCTGCGCACAATAAGATGTGAGTATTGAGATCCAAAATCAAGTACAAAAATTATGTCTCTCATGCCTCAGTACTGTTATTCAATAAATGTTGATTCAAAAGCCCACCTCGTACACTTGTCGATTTGTGTATGGGTTAGGATGCCTGCTTTTCTGAGAAATTCCTGCTCTTCAAAAAGATTAGTATCATACATTTCCGGACCGTCAGTATTGATAGTGAATTTAATTTTATTCCTAAGATATGTCCTGATAATCCCTCGCATCTCGGTTCTTGATTTCACCTTAGAGTTTCTCAAGTTTGAAGTTGGACACATTTCCAGAGTAATATCATTTTTAACAATCTGTTGCATTAATTTCTTATCTTTAACACATAAAAGACCGTGGCCAATCCGGTCAGGTTTGATCTCATTAACGACGTATCTCAACTCTTCCAAGCCCCCCTCTTCACCAGCATGGATAGTCACGCCAAGACCAGCTCTTCGTGCTTTTTCAAATAGTGATGCATGTTTTTTCATTGAAAAAGATTTTCGTAGTGGACCGGCCAGGTCAATGCCGACAATACCACTCGAATGGTACCGAATCGCTTTGTTAACGATAATATCATTTTGTTTAAAAGTGAGCATCCGATCCATCATCAAAATCAAACCAGCTTTGACTCGTGGGTATTCCAATGTTGCCCTGTCAAGGCCCCATAAGCCAGCTATAATAATATGATCAAGATCTTTTTCTCCTCCACGATTACGAAACATTGGATTAAAACGCAGTTCTTGCAGAATAAGGTTACATTTACGGTACCCGCCGCCAATAACACTCGTGACTGCCTCTTCGATAGCATCTGGGGAAGATTGAATCATCTCAGTCCAATAAAAAAAGTTATTGTGCATATCATCAAGCGTCTTGTTTTTTTCTTTGCCCGTCATCGTAATCATCTCTTCAAAATCCCAATAATTCTTGCTTGGAAGTTTGATTCCCTGACGATGCGCAATTGACCACAAGATAGCCGGGTGTACTGATGAACCCAAATGTGCGTGTAATTCTGCTCGTGGTGTTGCGGTTTTTGGAGGCATAGATTTTAGTAATTAGGAACTTTTTTATTTATAAAAATTGTATGAGGATGAGACTCTTTAAGGCTTGCGTTCGTGATACGGATAAAACGTGCGCGTTGATGTAATTGCGCAATTGTCTTTGCTCCGATATAACCCATGCCGCTTCGTAGACCCCCAACAATATTCCATAGTACTTCCTCAACAGAGCCTTTGTACGAGATTATGCCTTCGACTCCTTCGGGTACATATTTTGCCGCCCCTTTTTGAAAATAGCGATCTGATGATTTGCCGCCCTTCATTGCGCCCAGGCTTCCCATGCCACGATATGATTTCACCAGCTGTCCGCCGATGCGGATTGCCTTTCCTGGGGTCTCTTTTGTTCCAGCAAGCATCGAACCAATCATGACTGTTGAAGCGCCAGCTGCCAATGCCTTAACAATATCACCAGATAATTTGAGCCCTCCGTCTGCGACCACCGGAACATTTGCTTTCTTCGCCACTGCAACAACATCGAGTAATGCGCTGAGTTGTGGAACTCCAACACCGGTCACCACGCGTGTGGTACAGATTGAACCAGGGCCTACTCCAACTTTGATCCCATCTGCAAATTTAACTAAATCAAGCGCTGCCTCCCGAGTCGCAATATTGCCGACAACAACTTGCGCTTTCACTGACTTTTTAATAATTCGAGCGTCTTTTAAAATTCGCGTATTATGAGCACAAGCACAATCAACAAATAGTACATCAGCGCCTGCCTTATCAAGCTTGATCGCTCGTCTGATATCATGTGGCCCAACAGCAACGCCGGTGATAAGTTTTTTTGCTTTCACCTGTTTTACCATCCGAACCGATTCAGCGTAAGTACAATTCCTATGCAAAGCTGCAATACCACCAAGTTTCCCCAACGCAATCGCCATTGGGACAGTACTCACCGTATCCATCGCGGCCGCGACAATCGGCATATCCAACTTGATCCTCTTTGATAATTTTGTAGAAATCTCAACCTCACTTCTAACGACAGATGAATCTCTGGGCTCCA
>CAZBNI010000037.1:0-6910 GCA_964493105.1 uncultured Gammaproteobacteria bacterium | reverse complement strand
AAGCTACTGGCGCGGACATTTTCTCGCCTGACCAGTCCCAGCACGCTGGTTGGGGCATTTCAGCGGTGTATACCTACATGTATCCTGATATAGAATCATTCTTAACAACTTGGCTTGGTTATGCTTTTACTGGGTCATTTGACTCCGGTAACATCACTCTTGGTAACACTCAAACCCTTTATGAAGGATTTAATCAGCGGGATTTTACAACATCAACCGGTCGCAGAGGCGTTACTATTTATAAAACCTACGACTTCGGAGATCCAACTATGTATGTTGTTTCCGTATACATGGCTGATTCCGTCAGCGATCAGTGGGCATCAAACGGCGCTACTCCTTTTTCTATTGCGCTGACTATTCGCTGCGTTTCGCAGTTGCGGCCAACCACTTCCAGCGTTGACGTATCTTCTTCTGATCCGTCCAGCAGCTCTGATAACCCCGAGGTTTCACTTTCCGACCAATGGACTGAAGCCATTATGGGATTTGAAAATGTCCACTCGCCATCTACAGGTGAACATTATGAAGCACCGCTTAACTCCCTGTGGGAAACCGGTCCGGAAGGCCCAGGCTACTATCGCACGCTGCCCGGCGGCGGATACGAAAAACTGGAACGCGGGTTTGGTGACTATTAAACTACGTGGTACTTGGCCCCCACCCCATTTGCTATGCACCAAACACCAAATCTCAATTTATCAAAGTCTTTTAAAAACTGTTTGGGAATTGGTTATTGGTAAATTGTAAAATTAACAATCCTCACCAATGCCCACACTTGAAAAAAATAATCAAAAAATTTACTACACATTAAAAGTAAGCAAACGCGCCAAGAGAATTCGTTTGGCAATGTATAGTGACGGAAGTCTCGTCGTAACCAAACCCTACGGATTGCCCGGCTTTTTTATCAATTCTTTTCTACATAACAAAACGAACTGGATTTTATCAAAACTTGCACATTTCCATAAAAATGCAAGTGTCAACATTGTTCAAAAAAATAAAGCGCATTATTTAAAACACCGAGGACAAGCCCGGCATTTTATTGAACAAACCGTGAGGGAGATAAATGAGTTTTATAAATTTGATTATAAGAGAATTAGCATCAGAAATCAGACAACGCGGTGGGGAAGCTGCTCCCAACATGGCAATTTAAATTTTAATTACAAATTGTTATTCATGCCAAAAGAGGCAGCCACGTACGTAATAACGCATGAGCTGTGCCATTTGAAAGAAATGAATCACTCACCACGCTTTTGGGCTTTGGTAGCACGGACGATCCCCAACTTCAAGGCAGTGCGCACCGGATTAAAAAAAAGAGGATTGAATTTATAATAATATAATTTTAAAAAAAATCACTCCCCCACCTAATGACTTTCATCTTATAATAAATAATTGTTTAGTAACAACGAGCTTAAAAACCGCAATTAAAGAATATAGAATACTGAGTACAATTTTTGCTTACATATTCTTATTTAAACAGCACTGTAGCATTCAACTCATCATAATACTTATAATAATTATTGCGTTTGAGTATATAGAAAGCACAAACGCAAAAACGATTCAAAAATTAACTCAAAAATTTCAGAAATAACCCCCCCGCCTCATGCCAATAAATATGGTTGCAACAGCGTACCTTGGCACGCTAGTCGCGAGCGGAGGGTTAATTGCAAATATTTTTCATGGAAAAATCCTTGGAATACGGCCGCACAAAAAATTATCATTGAGGAAGCGGGTGGTAAAGTCACCGACCTCGAGGGCAATGAACAACGATATGACCGTCCAACAGGTGGTATTTTAGCTACCAACGGTATGCTCCACGACCAGCTTTTGGAATTATTAAATAAGATTACATAATAATATCCCCGAACTGTTATATCGGGGGATACTCGTATTACGGAATGATCTATTATAAAGCCCGGTCAAATGGGCCGTTATTTAAATAATATCAGTTAAACGAAGAATATGAAAGGCTTAACGTGCAGGGACTTCTTTTGCTTTTGAACCGTAAAAAGGGTAACATGAGGGTATAAATATTATCCGTTAAAAAAATCAAATCTTTTACCAACTAATTTTTTAATGCATTATAACTCTCCCACCACATGCCCTCAAGATTAAATCCGAAATTTTCAGTACTAAATCCCGCTCGGACTGAGCTCACTGCCGGTGGATAAACAAATTCAAGTGTTCAAAATCCGAAAATTTAAAAAAGAAAATGTTACTAAGATCATTTGGCTCCATGCTCTTATTATATTGGTTATATGGACATCGCCTTTCCTTTTCAGTTGGCCAATAATTATAATCGGCATTATTGGATACTATATGCAGATTTATTTTTTTGGCGACTGTATTTTGACACGCAGACAATTTAACGTGAAAAAACGAGGTATTACTTTTTACTATTTCCTTTTAATAAAACTTGGCTTCAAACCTAACATGTACCGCGTTAGATTTACCGCTGATTATATCCTACCGTGGATCATTCTCGGAACCGCCTTACTATGGCAAATTCCTTTTGAAGGTCAGCCGCTCATCTATTAAAACTTTGTAACCTCATCTTTTTTATGCATCTTATTCAAGTACATCATAGTTTAAGCCTACATCGTTTACTTGATTCCCCTTTTCGGAAATTTGAGCTTTCGATCTGGCTTCACGTTTTTGCCAGGTCGCTTATTTCGATTTTTATCCCGATCTTTTTGTTGCTTGCAGGGTATTCAATAGGTGAGGTGATGATTTATTATTTTATTTACAACGTAATTGATGTACCTTTCAATTTTATTGCGCGGTGGCTCACGCGAAAAATCGGCGCCAGAATGGCCATCATACTTGGCTCAGTGTTTATGCTACTGTACTTCATCAGCTTATCGTTTCTGAATACGCACAGTTGGGCTATTCTAATCATGATTGCCTTTTTTGCGGCAATGTACGATGTATTATACTGGGTGGCACACCTGTATTTTTTTGTAAAATGCAGTTCTCATAAAAAAAATATTTCGCATGATACCAGTTCAATGCAGATCGTGAAACGGGTAGCCTCAATCATCGCACCAGCTATCGGCGCGGGAATCTTGCTATTTCTTAACCAAGGTGCGCTTATTTATATCAGCGCAGGCGTTATTGTATTATCTATTATTCCACTCCTCAAAATTAAAAAAATCAATGACAGACCAACACGCCCCCAAAAAACGCTCAAAGAATTTTTCAGCACACCTGGAATTACCAAAGACTATTTCATCACAATGTTTTATGGAGTCCATATGGCTGCTGAAAATGTAATCTTCCCAATCTTTCTTTTTGTGCTCCTGAGCGATATTAAGTCAGTTGCTGCCGTGCCTGTCTTGGCAGCATTTGCCACGATGCTCTTTACGTACTTTGCCGGTAATATAAAAAAGGGGAGCAGGTCAAAGAGTATGGCGCTCGGAGCGCTTGTCGTCGCAATTTTCTGGATTTTACGCTTGGTGCTCGAAAACAACATTTTTTTCTATGCGAGCATCTTCATCGTAGGACTCTTTTCTGTCATGATCTCTATCCCGCTTGTGAGTACTATTTTTGAAAAAGGAGAACGCGTTGATACGCTCTCTGCATCAGCATACCGGAATGCTGCGTCAATGTTTTCAAAAATGCTGCTGTTTGGCTTATTAGCAGTACTAATAAACGTATTTGACGTGAGTTTTGTTGCAGCTGCGCTAAGTTTGTTTATACTTATTGCAATCAATTATATTTTCAAAACCGTAAAAGAAAAATCATTGGCAAATTCGCCATAACCTATTATGATACATACATGAGTGACGTTTGGGACGCGCAACACGAACAATACGCACAAAAGGATTGGATCAACAAGCCCTCGATTTTTGCTGAATGGGTAATACAATACTTTCCGCCCCACGGCACACTTCTCGACCTTGGGGGCGGACAAGGCCAGGACGCACAATTTTTTTTAGAAAAAGGATACGCAGTAACACTTGTTGATTTTGCTGAAAGCGCCCTGAGTAAAGCAAAGGAACGAATACTACTCTCCTATTCGGAAAAACTATCAATCAAGCACCATGACATGACAGAGCCGTTCCCTTTCCAAAAAGAATCGTTTGATATTGTATACTCGCACCTCTCGTTGCATTATTTCACCAAGGAAAAAACTCGCGCAATTTTTCAAGAAATCCACCGAGTTCTCAAACCAGGAGGTGTTTTGGCGTTGTAAACTCAGTGCGAGATCCTCAATATAATACCGGGACGAAAATTGAACAAGACTTTTTTAACATCAACGGCATAACCAAAAGATACTTTTCAGTTGAATCTATACAAGAGTTCTTATTTCAATTCCAAGCGCTGATAGCTGACGCACAAGGAGAAACATACAAGGACCGTGAAATCGGTGTGCACAATCTCATCCGTTTTGTAGGCAAAAAAAACTAACCTATCATTCATGGACCCGACCATTCCACATCAACGCAAACGTACTTTTAAGAACAAACTTAAAAACTTTGTTGAAAAAATAACAAAGTTAATTTGGACTATCATTTTGATCGCGATTGCTGTTGAGGTTGTAATGATCGTTGCTGGACTGTTTGCTAAACCTCCAAATGAACGCATGTGTTGGGATCGTTGGACATGCTTTAACTACTGCGAACAAGCCAAACAAAAAATGTGCGTCGTGCCTGAAAATCTTGAATCATATACAGGTACCGAGGCCTGGAACATGCTACTGACAGGCAAAAGAAATCTTTTTGAAATACTGAATTATAATCAAAAGTACTGCGCCTGTGAAATATTCAAAGATGGTGAAGGCCGGCTTGAAACATTTTATAACTTTTATAGAGATAATCAATAAGGTTTCTGTATGATATCGGTAAAAAAATCACTCATCATTATTATTATCTGGACATGCATCTCAATGGCAGTTGTCATGACAGTTTTTTACACAACGCAGCATGATGGACCGTACATTTATACCATCACCACGTCAGAAACAAAAATGCCCGCAGAGACTCTTTAATGGAATTAATTACAACTATGCGTCCTACCGAAATGCTGCTTGACTTGATTTTGTTACAATTCCTATATAAAATAAAAAAACAATGAGTACACCATTCATGAAAATTCTGATCGCAGGCATTATCTTCGTTGCTTGTATACTGATTGGTGCGTCAAAGTTCCCGGCCATCAATAAAAAGGACATATGAATTACAAAACTTTTGCCATAGATATTGCCAAACAGGCCGGTTCCCTTATCCGTGACAATTTTACGCTGGGCATGAAAAAGGAATGGAAAGACGATGCAACCCCATTAACTGTAACCGATGTCACGATAAATAATCTCGTATGCGATGCCATAAAAAAAATCGTTCCCAAACCATGGCTTTTTAGGAGAAGAGGGCAGCAGCTTTAATAGTAATGCTGAGTACCTCTGGCTGTGCGATCCTATCGACGGTACATTTCCTTTTTCCCACGGGATACCAACATGTGTTTTTGGGCTCGCGCTTGTACGTAATGGTACTCCCATCCTCGGGCTTGTTTTTGACCCTTTTATGGAACGAATGTTTTTTGCCGAAAAAGGAACAGGAGCATTTCTCAACGACAAACAAATTACAGTCTCAGACAAAAATGATTTTAATAGTAGTATGATCGGCCTAGTAATGTGGCGTACAGCACAATACGATTTTTCGTCACTCGTGAATCCATTTATGAAGGCTGGTGCTCATTTTATCAATCTAGGTTGTACAATGTACATGAGCATGCTTGTTGCATCAGGTGAATTTGTGGCAACCGTATGGCCCGGTAAAACACCATGGGATGTAGCGCCGATAAAAATTATTGTTGAAGAAGCGGGTGGCATGGTTACAGATATATTTGGCAATGAACAGCGATATGATCAGGATATCCAAGGTGGAGTGATTACCAATAGCCATATACATAAAGTGACGATATCGCTAATCAAAAAATACTGCCCCCAATAACCAACTGTGTTACTATTTGCCAGAATTAAAACCGTTGAATTCATTTAAACCACTATGCTCAGCAACACAATAAAAAAAACCGCCTCACTTATTAAAAAGGCGGTTTTTAAGTCGCAGTATTAGCCTTGATTGACCATTGAATAAAAAATTGCTGTTCACTTGCACCAAAACCCATGGTAAAACTCTTATTCTTGTCAATCATGGCTATAACCAGTCTTCTTAGATCTCCCAGGCGTGATCCCTGCACTACAAGATCTTCTGCTTTAAAATCAGGCTTGTCATTGCCTTCATATTTAACACCAGTTATTGTATGTTCTGTTGGCAGGATGATAGTTAACCAAAATGGACCAGGATCACCAGGATTTACATTGGGCACACCAATAATGCCAATTAATTCCGTTAGCCACTTATCACGCCCTCCAATGAGGGTTATTATTTCCAATCAGCCCTCCCTTTTTTTAAAAAGTACATTTAGTAAATAAACGTATCATGGCATAACATTTATGTCAATACATAACACTACATAACGCTTGACATCAATTTGATTGCATTATAAGCTGTTATAATAACAAAAAAGAACCTTAACTACATTTCAGACATAGGAACCAGCTGAAATAAACCAAAAGCATAGGAAGAGCCAAAATCAAAAGGTGTAACCATGCTTGTAAAATTTACTCTTACAATGGAGGGGTTAATCGTTAATGGTCAGTCTATTGATCTTATAATTATCGACTGGCAAACAGATTGCGAACATAATGAAATCCTCGCAATCTCACATCAATGGATTTCCTCTCAAAACTTTCTAACTACAAGAATGATTGGTCTGGAACGAGTCGACGAATCCGTACTCACTATCGAACCTCTGGAGGATATCCAAGACTTTCATATCCCACCTTGAGTTAGTATGATCTAAAACAGGCTTAGATTATTGAATTGAGCCTGTTTTTTTATAGTAATAAAAAAAGCGG
>CAZBNI010000036.1:0-6965 GCA_964493105.1 uncultured Gammaproteobacteria bacterium | reverse complement strand
TATCTATGAATAGTCTGTACGAATGGTATAAAAAGCAGCACGCCTGCGCACATACAAAAGTAGAAGAGTGGCTCTACCGCTTTATCGCGAACGAACAAGATGCATCACGCCGTAGTATATATACCGACGCTCTATTTCCCGGCCGTCGCATCCGCTCAACATTACTATGCATGCTGTGCGGCACAACGCAATCTGCTCAATCGAACCATCTTGAAAAATTAACTATTGCTTTGGAGTTGCTACATAGGGGTAGTATTATTCTTGATGATTTTATTGACGGCGATATTGCCCGACGAGGTGTTCCGACATTTCACGTTCGCCATGGTTATAACACAACGTTGCAAACCGTCATCCAATTCATCTATCAAGTGTTGAAAGTGTTTACTCCAAATCGTACAGTCTACGAATTCACCGCAATCGCGATTCAAAAAATGTCAGTTGGTCAACTGGCCGATATTGGATTTCTCAGATCATTTGGTTCATTCAGATCGATCTACACGTATCGAGTGCTTCAAAAAACATCAGAGCCGTTTGCACTCATCGGTGCATATGCTAGTTTCTTGAAAAATCAGCGTCAGAACCATACGAACACACTTATACAGACACTGCGACTGTTTGGAAGGCTGTACCAGATCGAGAATGACTTTTACGACGATCTGTGTGCTGATAAAACGGAGCGCGGAACTAGATCCGAGTTTGCCGGTACCGTATCACTCGGATCATCTATTGTTCTGGATTGCGGAAATCAGAGAGATCAACGTATTATCAAAAAGGCACTACGGCCGAATCGGGAAGGCCTCAGCCCAGAGTATGCGGAGATTTACTACAGGACAATTCGGAAAAACATATACGTGTTGGAGGCACGTAAAAAATGTGACCGAGCGCGACGCACACTGCTCAATCATATTGTGCAATTGCCAAAAACAGATAAAAAGCTGCTCACTGCGCTCTATTCGTGGGTGACGCTGCCAGAATTCTAGGATCATACGAAAGCGGCAGAAGCTGGCTTTCATAACCTTTAACCAGCCGGGTGGAAACACGCGGCTTTTCTTTTTGCCATATTTTAGCACTCCTATTGTAGCAGTTTTTACGACTGGATTCCATTGACATGCAGGCATAGACACCGATCTTCCCTATGATATACTATATGTGTCGATTGCAAATACTCAGAAGGGGGGGTAGGCAATCGTCCGGGCCTATTGAGGCCTCTTGTCCTTGGGTTAGGGGGGTCGACATACGTGAGCATATATTATACAATCTTTCGTCGACCCCTCCTTTTTTATACGTCACGTATTGACAAAAGTGTTTTTTTGCGCTATAATGGTAGCAGAAAAACAAAAATAAAAGCCAAAAACTGTTCTTTATTACGTTTCCGGGGACTATCACTTTTCCTTCTTCTGCAAGTCCGCAGGAGGGTGGGAAGTGGGAGTCCCCGGTTTTTTTACAAAAAAAGGACGCTGATTAAAAGCGCCCTTTTTGATACTATTGTTTGTATCTTATCTAATTACTGTAAAATCATCACTTGATTCACCCGGCGTGAGTTGCAGTGATTTTACTTCCTCTAAATCTTCAAGGCCGTTCATCTTCAAGTACTTATTGGAGAAGGTATATAATACATTATCGATATACATACTTCGCTTAATTGTCGTATCGTAATAATTGTAGCCGTAGTAATATGCTGAATTGAAATCCGAATTAGAACCGTCCGAATGATCAATCCGCTTTCGGAATGTAAATCCGTTCTCATCTACTGAAAACACCATCGCACCGTGCGTATACACATTACGATACGAACTTTCGGTTTCTCTCTCTGCCATGGTAACGGGTATTACCAACAAATTTTTATCTTTTGAGAAAAGAAATGCCTTATGATCATTTAATGCGATTGAATCACTCCCGCTATCACCCATCTCATACGTATCGACTTCTTTGAGATTATCAACGTCAGATACGTCAAAAAGTGAAAGTTTCAATCCCTGCACAATCCCTTCTTCTGTAGCTTGTTTGCCAAATCCAATGAGGAGCGTATCGTTGTATGGATGCAGATACGATGAAAAACCAGGTACTTTGAGCTCGCCCAAAACAGTTGGCTTTTTAGGATCCGCAAGGTCTACAACAAACAGCGGATCTATCTGCCGGAACGTGACCAAATATGCCCTTCCTTGCATAAAGCGTACTGAATATATCCGCTCGCCCTCTGCCAATCCTTCTACCGCGCCCACCTGCTTCAAATCAGTGTCCAAAACATACACGTTACTATATGCTTCCGTAGTTTCCTCGGCAAAATCAAATGTTGAGAACCATGTCATTCCTTTTGTTGTCGCAATCCTGAAATAACCTTCATGTTCATCCATTGAAAATTGATTCAATACCTGCCCTGTTACCTCACCACTCCCTTGGTAGGTCAATGAACCGCCATCAATCGTAATTTTGTGAATGACTGTTTTTTCCAGTTCCTTGGAAATGTCATCATAGGTCTGTCTCATCTTCTGCTCAAGCTCTTCTTGGAGTTTTTCTTGTTCCTCATGAGTCAACGAATCAACATACTTTTGGTAAAGATAATTCACCTTGCTCAGCTTTTCTTCCGGTGACAGGATATAATTGGGAACCGACTCAATTTCGTCCATCCGGCGGCGGTCCCTATCACTCAGTTTCGCGCGTATCAGACTACGTGTCGCTTCATACATAAGTTGGAATTCACTGACGTATTTTGTATATACAAGGTAGATATTTTCTTGAGATACAAATATATTTTCACTACTGCCCAGAAGATATGCGTCATTGGTTATTGCCTCGTCATTGTTGGTGATATTGATCGCGGCTATCGAAGTATACGCATAGCTTTGATACGGAACGTCGATGTAGTAAATATTCGGACAGTTACAACGTGCCTTACCGGCAATGATCGGCAATACTTCTTCATCTTCGACAATTAATGGGATCGGCATGTCGTCATCAATATACATGGTTGGATGCGAAGTAATAAAATACACATAATCACCAATCATGCGAGAATTGGTATAACTGCCTTCGAATTCAAGATCACGAACCTGCGTTGGATTGGTTTTGTCAGTGACATCAAACACTTTGAAAAAGGTATACGAAGAATATGGGCGGATCAGGTCGTAATACGTTTTATTACTTATCTGTTCCTCACGGCCGTAAATAATCAGCGAATCACCTTGGACATAAATATCCTGTGGTGTTGATTTAAATTCAATCGTTGATAAAATTTTCGAATCAGCGGCAGGCCGACCGTCGATAATAAAGACGTTCTTTTTGGATACCGCGTACACATACTTACCATCAGTTTTTACAATATCAGCCTCATCTACCCCTTCAATCTGAATATTGGTCGTTGAATAATCAGTTGATTTTTGCTCAACACTATCAAGATCAGCGGCACCAAGCCCAAGTGGCGCGCTCAGACTTTCCTCAACCATTACATCTGACGAAAAAGATCTAGTTAACGAAAAGCCACCATACCCATATGACGAACTGGCCTCATGATCATCAAGAAATGAACGAACCTGATCATAATTTTCAAATTTTCCCATTGTAGACTGTAGTGCAAGCTGATCAGTAAAAGATACTGGAGTACTTACGGGCCCGGTATATGTATTGGTATTGCTGACATACCCGTTTACAACTATATTGGTGGTGGCATTGGTTGATGAATTTGTATTAGCGCCCCACGGAAAACCATACTGCATTCCTGCAAACACAAGCCCTCCAATCACCACAATGCCAATTACAACCGCAATGCCGATCCACATCTTTTTTTGGACGGTTGTTGCGTCCTTATCTCCTGCAACCATTCTACTGATGTCTTGCACCTCTTCATCACGATTACTCACAACAGCGGCATCAATTTGTTGTTTAGTCCATCCGTTCTTTTTAAGTTGCCCGCGAATGTAAGCGTCTGTGTGGCCATTATCACGCATGTTATTAATCCACTGCTCAACTTCTTTTTTGATCATAAGTGTGATAATCAAAGATTAATTTTTCTATATTTAGTATACGTCGTAATTCCAAAAAACTGAAGTGCTATAAAACAATTCCCTTGTGGTGTTGATAACGACAAGGGAATTCATAATGTGGATTTCCGGATATGACCTTTTTTGTTTCGGACCAGGAGCAGCTATAGGTGCTGTAAGTGGCTTTTTTTGCTGACCTCCTCAGATCAACTCAACTTCTTGAAATGTTGAACCTGCTCCTGAAGTCCAGATAGTAGCGTCTTTCTTTCGCTCAAAACTTAACGTACTGTCCGGATACGTGTATATTACCTCGGTACCGTCATTACGAAAAATGGTATACATCACCATAATTGCTCCTGTGGTGCCATTTTCCAATTTTACGGTTAATCGGGTACCTTTTTGATACGTGGGCTCCTCTTTGCCCATGACATGTCTCCTAATCTAAATGTGCTTTGTGCTCGAACAGTGTACAATACAATGCATCAAAAGAAAAGCCCCCAAGTGAATAGTTGTTCACGGAACTTTATTGCAAAAACAATCTATCGTCTTCGAGCGCAACCCGCTGCGGTTGCGCTCTGCTTTTTATTTGCGGTCGCAGGCACAACGGCCTGCTCCCGTGTTAATATATTAACCCACACACAAAATAACTTAAAACAGCAACAAAAACGTGCCTTAGTCCTCAATAATCCACTCCAAAAGCTCAACCTGCTTTTCCACCACTTCTTTCTTAGCCTCAAACTGTTCGTTGAGCCGCTCCCACTCGTCAGAATACTCCTCGAGCTCATTGTCCGCTACCTCATCCTCAAACTCACTATTGAGGTCATCAAGCTCGCTATCAAGATCGCTTAATTTGTCTTTTAATGCCTCTTCGGTTTTCATACTATTTTGTTATATTAAATACCGCCACCTTATCATGCTCGTACTCATGCCCTTCAACATTCACGCTATCACCGATTTGTAACAGTCCCCGGTCAATCGCGTCAGTGCATTCCATATCATGCCCATCAATAGTGCACGTACTTGGAATATACCGATAGTCAAACGTGAGCAGCGCGCTCATACCCGGATTACCGATTTCTTCATACAACACGTACCAGTCGTCTGTATCATCATCAGTCACCGGATTGTGGATTACGCCGTCCATTATAAAGTCAACCACGAGATTATTTGTAAATGTAAAACTCGAAAGCATCGCATCGTACGTTGCTTCCAGACGAGCCGCGAGAGCACTATCTGTTGTTACCCACCCGATTCGGTATACAAAATCGTCCTTAATAACATAGATTGAAGCGCCATTGTCTGATGGAAGCGTTCTTCGCTCTAAACGTACGCTGTCATACCCATCAACAACAACGGACGTTTTGCTGTACCCGTCATCTTCATGAAGCGCGATTTCGGAATGTGTATCGAGTGTCTCGCCATTTGCGCTTGTTACGTACACGTTGAACGCACCGTGGATTTTCGACGACGGCCTCGGCTCAGTCATGAAAAATGCTGTTGCTGGGGGCGGTGGGCCAGTCACGGCGTCCGGCACATAGTACCATGAGTTTGGAAACTTGAGCTCATACCCGTATGTATTGTTCTGAAACGTTTGCCATCCAACTATACTGCTCGTATTTGTATTGCTGTTGGATGCAGTATTTGTACTACTATTGGTGGCTGGCGCGATATTTACGTTTGCATTGGGGTTTGTTTTTTCATAACTGAAAAAAAACCATGCCACAGCTCCGATTAGCGCAACGATGATAATGACAAGAAGACCAACCGATGTTGAAATCCCACGTTGGTTTATACTATTCATAGTTTTGTATAATTTATTGAATAAGCTCAGCGACCGTTAAACAGTCTGTATGCGCTCTGTCCGCGCAGCAACCTACATTCTCATACGTGCCGTCCGCCTTGTTGCACCACGGCCGAGAACTGGTACACGTTTTGATAACGTCCTCAGTCTCCTTATTAATAATCTTTTGTGGCCACGACCACTCGCAGTAATACGTAAGATTTTCATAATCAACAGCCGAAGTATTCACGTTCACTGCGGTGTTGGTATTGATTGTTGTATTTGTATTAACAGTAGTGTTCGTGCTGTTCGTCGTACTAGTACTCGTATTTGTGTTAGTACTCTTATTCACATTGGCATTCTTGAGCTTGTTGATTAACTCCTGCTCCTCAGAAGTATCTGGATTGTACCCGGTTACCTCCGTACACTCTTCAGAGCAATACGCTTTTGAGGATTCCATGAATAGAAGGTCGTAGCATGTTTCCATGCAGTTTTCATACCGCTGCTTATCAGTAAACCCGCCTCGTACAACATAATATATGCCAACCGCGAGCAGCACAACAACGACCACAACAATAATCAGTATAATCTTTTTTTTACTCATAGTGCCTCCTGTTAATAGTTGTATTTCAATTATACCACAGGTTAGCAAAAAATAAATCGACAATAAAAAAGCCCCCGAGCAAACTGTTGTTCACCGTAGGCTATTGCGAAATCGATCGGCTTATTCACCGTCGGTCGGGTTGAATTTGTATGCCCATCCTTCGAGCAAACCTATCCAGTGCTTAACCGCTCGCTTTGGAGCAATAAACTTTCCAAGCACCCAGACGCCAATGGTAATGAGCGTTGTTTCGACGACAAGCGGAGGAAGTTCGGGATAGATGCTGTCGGGTCGCGATTGTTTCCATGCAAAATACATGATCAGTGCTACCCACAATACCGAACGGAGAAAACCAAATCGATTTCTGATCCTCTCAAAACGACGATACACATCCTCTTTCACCGGAATTTAGAGCCCCAAAAGACTCCAATAAAAATACACAAACCACTCCGGAGTTGATGTTGCGCCCTGTGTTTGAAATTTCTCTCCAAAAAGCCAGAGCAACATCACCACCGGCACATCAAGTAGCACATAGCGGCCATAAATGAACATCGCGCTGTACAGCTTGAAGAATCAACCCTCACTTCTCCTTTTCTTCTTTTGAGCA
>CAZBNI010000035.1:0-7006 GCA_964493105.1 uncultured Gammaproteobacteria bacterium | reverse complement strand
GGCCGACAGTTGGAAGTACCGGTCGCATCTGAGTCGGAAGAAACTGTTTTCGGCGAAATCGCATATATCGTGCAGATTACGGATGATAAGCGTACGCTTGCGATTGTGTCATGTGATGACGATCAGAATGGGCCGATGTGCATGCAGTTTAACGCCGATGGAAAGGCCACTAAAGTCTCTATTGCGGAGGCAATTACCGTGATGCCCAAGCCGATCAGTGAGGTGCTGGCAGTCAACGCCGAAGTCGTCATACCGATGAATCCCCCAACGGGAAATGGTCCATTATCGGTCGAAGGGAAAGTTATCTTCATTTCCAATGGAGAAAATGGCATGATTGATGTCGGTGAATTCGGTGTTGGATCATATGGTCGCCGCTTTACCAATTGTGGTAACAACACGGTAATCTCGATTGGGCCGCCTAGGAAGACGGCGGAAAAAGAAGAAAAGAAATAGCAATTTTTTGAACGACATTACGCGGCAGGAGTAAGGAGCTTCTGCCGTTTTCTATTTGACAAGTTGCACATGTTTTGATATGTTGGTACCAGAAGAACCTTCCCAATTAACCAGGGAAGGTTGTTTGTTTATGCGGAAGTTACCAAGATTTAATATTTCAGGTCATGCATATTTGTTAGTTTGGTGGGATGTGGAGGAGTATGGGAATTTGACTATTTCTAAGATTATCCAATCTATAAAGAGCCATTCAGCTAAGGAGATAGCGCATTATTTAAAAACGGGTAGGCGAAAGCCCTCGCTTTCGCCGTATTCAAATACTGCGAGCGAGGGCTCGCAGTATACCCACTGTGTACCAATGGATCGACAAGGGAGGTGTGCATACTGAATGTGCTAACAAGGTGTGGCAGAAAGGATTTTATGATTTCAACATTTATTCTGATGAAAAACTACAACAAAAGTTAGATTATATACATTTGAACCCTGTACGAGCTGGTCTTGTAGAGCATTCAGTTGAGTATACATACTCCAGTGCACGTAATTATCTTGTAAATAATCATTCTGTGTTCGCAATTGATCGAATTGAACTATGATACAATTTACTAAAGCAAATGTTTTTTTAATACTCTGCATCGCGTTTATTATCGGTGTGGGTGTACGGTCATTGGCGGCAATCCCGCTTCTTGTGTTGTATGGCGTAGGCGTATGCGGCTTGTGTATTTTTATACTCGGTTGGAAACAACAAAAGCTTCGTTACGTGGGTTTGTTTGTTGTGGTATGTATTTTTGGAATGCTTTATTATCAATTTCAAGATCCGGATATTACGCAGCAGCATATTGCATATTACAATGGGGAAACCGTGAGATTCGGAGGTATCGTAGTTAAAGAGCCTGATGTTCGGAGTGACCATCAGAAATTGACGATTGATGCGCGACAGGGAATTGAAAATGCTTCAGTGCGGTTGGAGGGTAAAGTGCTGGTTAAAACGGAATTATATCCTCCATATCAGTATGGTGATTATTTGGATATCACATGCACGATCCAAAAGCCAGAACCGCTTGAGTTTGAAACTGAGGCGGGCGTCCGAGTTTTTGAATACGATAAGTATTTAGCGCGTTATAACATCTACTCGGTTTGTTATCGTCCGCACATAGCAGTTATTGGCCGGGGGTATGGTAATGTACTTTTAGCTGGACTTTTGAGCGTTAAAACGAAGTTTACTGGAGCGATACAAAAAGTCTTAGCAGAACCGCACGCGTCTTTTTTAGGAGGACTTGTATTGGGTGCCAAGAAATCGATTCCCGATGATTTGATGGAGAATTTTAACAGGACCGGCACCACGCATATTGTGGCTCTGTCTGGTTATAACATAACGATTATCGCGATCCTAGTGCTTAATTTATGCAAGCATTTTTGGATTTCGAGAAGGGGAGCTTTTTGGGTATCATTGTTTGCGATCACTTTTTTTGTATTAATAACCGGCGCTCAAGCATCCGTAGTTCGGGCGGGAATTATGGGCATGTTAGTACTGCTCGCAACGCAGCTTGGGAGAATGAGCCGCATTACTAACACATTAGCATTAGCAGCGTTTGTTATGGTGCTGGTCAATCCAAAGGTGCTTGTTTTTGACGCAGGATTCCAATTGTCTTTTTTGGCGACGATGGGGTTGGTATATTTATCTCCGATTCTGGAACGCGGATTAAAGAAAATTCCTAATATTTTTGAGCTGCGGATGAATTTGGTAGCAACGATGTCAGCTACGATTGCCACGTTGCCGCTAATACTATTCCAGTTTGGCCGATTATCAACGGTAGCGCTGTTGGTAAACATGCTTATACTGCCTTTGATACCAGTAGCAATGGGTGTTGGTTTTCTCATGGGAATTCTTTCATTAATATGGCTGCCGATCGGCCAGTTATTTGCGTGGATTGAGTGGGCAATTTTGAGCTATGTAATTGTAGTCGTCGAAACGTTCGCAAAGTTTAATTTTGCTTCGCTTGAAATCGCACAGGTAAGTTGGATGTGGCTAGTTGTGGGATATGGGTTTCTTGTTTTTATCATTTTCAAATTGCGCAAACGGTCATCGTCTTTATCAATATGAGTGTGAAAGATAAAAAGTTATTTATTGTCATAGGGGGATTGCTTGTAATCTTTTTTGTTTTAATAACTGTAATATGGTGGCAGGGAAGAGATGATAGCGAACTCGTGGTAACATTTGTTGATATCGGACAAGGCGATTGCATTCTTATCCAAACACCGTCAGATAATACAATTCTCATTGACGGCGGACCGGATTCCGGCGTACTAAGTAAAATAGGCAGGGCATTGCCTTTTTATTATCATACGATTGATCTTATTATTTTAACGCACGCGCATTCAGATCACGTTGCTGGTTTGGTCGATATTCTCAAAAGATATGAAGTGCAGTCAGTAGTGTATTCGGCAATTAATTATTCGTCACCAGATTATCTTGAGTGGCAGTCGCTTGTTCAGGAAAAACAGATTCAAAGCCTGTTTCCGATCGCTGGGCAGATGTTCCAATTTGGCGAGGTAACTTTGGAAGTGCTGTTTCCACTTGAAGATTTGAGCGGAGACCCGCCCAAGGATCTCAATGCAATGTCGGTTGTCGCGCGTTTGGAATATCAAGATACGTCTTTTCTTCTGACCGGTGACGCGACGAACGAAGTTGAAGAGCAGTTGTTACGAACATATCAGGCGAGTTCATTGGCAAGTGATGTTTTGAAAGTTGGCCATCACGGAAGCAAGTATTCATCTTCGTTGGAGTTTTTACAAGCAGTTAGTCCAGAGATGGCAGTTATTCAGGTTGGTGAAGGTAATTCATTTGATCATCCGCATCGGCTGGTTTTACAGCGGTTGGATGGTCTTGGAATTTCCGTGTTCAGGAATGATTTGGAAGGGGATATTGAGATGAAAAGTGATGGTTCAAAGGTATGGGTGGAATGAAATACCATCGTTGTCATTACCTACAACCCCACCTCCCCCTCTGCAAATGTTATTTTTTTTCTAAAATAGTACGTCGGTTCTTTCCCTCCTTAATTAAGGAGGGGAGGCCCGCCTGCAACGCGAGCTTGCGAGCGGGCAGGGCAATGCGGTGTACCTCATAATTAAACGTGGGTGGAGAGGGGAGGCCTGCCTGCCGGCAGGCAGGTATTGTGAATTATCACATCCGCTATATCGAATATAATCCGGTGAAGCATGGGTATGTGGATGACGCTAAAGAGTGTCAATTTATTTTAAGACTTATCCCCTTTGACAACAATATCGAAATATAGTAGCATAAAAGGCCGTGTTTAAAATACTTGGATAGTATCCAAGTATAAAAAATGCGGTTTTCAGAAATCTGCAAAGACCTTTGACAATTTCATATTCTGGAATTGAAAACAACCAAGCAATATAGCTTTTCTTGAATATACATGTAACAGTAACAGATAACTCACCCCTTTTTTGGGTGAATAGTAAGTAAGGAGGTGTTTTTATGAACACCAAATTTTGTTTGAAAACAATTAATTTTAAACTTTTAACTATTTCTACCTTTTAAGGAGGTGAGTAAACATGGCAAAAAAGTCACAAGACAAAAAAAGAAGACATGAAAAGTCTTCTGGCAGAGGCGAAGGCAGAGTCGACACAGGATCATTTATTAGGATTCCAAAGACACTAGGTACTGATTTTTGGGAACAATTCCTCGATACTGTCCTCGGTCCAATTATGGGTTGGGTGATCGATAGGATACCGGACCGGTTTTTTGAGGGCGAAAGATCTCGCCAAATTTTGGGTTCTTCCGGGTGGATCGGAAACTTGTTTAGCGTGTACGTCGGTCAAAAAACCAATATGCCGAATTGGGTTGATAGTATTCGTACACGTGCAGTTTCAGCGTGGACAGATCGTATTCGTCGGCGTCTCAAAGGCGAAAAAAGTGATGCAACTATCAGCAAGAAACTTGAAGAGACTGTTGGTATTCCGCTTCAGGCTTCAGTAACAAACATGATAATGTTTCTGCTGCAGCTTGATGAGATCCAGTTGGCTGCATGGCAAACTGGCATGTCTGATTTGACTGACACGCAACGAAAGCGCCTTGTTAATATATTTTCCGGCTTGAAGGACCGGCATATTGACAGGATTGTGCGCGGCTTTAAGGCGAAAAGAAATGAACCTGTTGACTGGGGACAGTTTTTTATGATCCTCAGTACTATGGGTATACTTCCGGCTGATGCGGAGGAGAAAAAAGCAGAAGCGGCTGGCCCAAAAGACCGCAGTCCCGAAGCCATGCAAAAGATACTGAACCTGACCGGCGATGAAATGGATAAGGTGCGTACGACAATAACAAGTTTTTTGACGTATGTTGCTGAACACATTTCGCGCAAGGGGCACGGGGAAGTACTCAATCTGATGTTTGATTGGTCTGATGACCAGTTTAAGACTTTTGCTGAATTTCCGTCCCACGAAGGACGCGCGGCATTTTTGCTGGGCCAGATCGTGGATGACAGCTCGATGAAAGATAAAATGTCGAGTTTCGTTAGTGGGATTAAAGAACTCATTGGACCACTCGGCAATGCCGTAATTTCGCTGAAGGAATTGGGTCAGAGGTTGATCGACCATTACGTCAACCGTGCCAAGGATAGCCGCGAGAGAACGGACAATGCGATCAAAGATCGCCGTAACGCTAACAAGGGGCTGCGCGAGCAGTTGTTTGGACCGATTGGAGGTGATTCCAAATGACGGATCTCAATATAGGAAAGGCCATCGGAGAAGGCGCAACAGGACTCAGTAGTCTTGTAGATTCCTTTGGAGGCCTTCTCGAAAAGATGGGTTTTCCCAAAGAGACCAATGGTAACAAGGGATCGAAGCTATTTCATCTCCTTGTCTATGCTATGGCCCTGAAGGGCACTGTTGATCTGGCAACTGGCGATCCTGGCGGTAAGTTTAGGTATTTCCTGGAATGGCTGGAAACCGGCGCGCTTCAAACCGGCTTAGTTGGCAAAAAGGTCTATCTTGAAGCCAAGGGGCTCGTCGGTAAAGGTTCGGAAGCGGTGCTGGATTATTTCAATACTGCTTACGAACTCAACGGCGACGATCGTCTGACTTCGCAAGCTGAGCTTGCGGGGTTTTTAACCAAGAAGCTTCCCGTCGTGGTCAAAGCGATTAGAGACTGGGAAATCCCTTGGCATGATAACTACGTTGACTGGTGCGATGGTAAGCAAGAGACTTTCCGGAAATCCGGACTGTTTTATGACAATGGCTCAATTGCCTGCATCGGTTTGATAGTTGCGGCATTACTCGGTACCATCGTCGGCACCCAGCACGAAAGTGTTTGGTTGGGCTCTATAGTGGCAGTCATTGTACTGGTACTGACGATTGTCACTGTGTTTTTCCGTTCCACGAAAACATCTGATCCGGCCGTCCAGGCCGCGAGAGATTCGACTGGAGGTGATCTCTAATGGCTAAGACAAAAAAGAAGGATGAAGGAATGTGGACTTGGGTTAATACGGCTGTAGCCTCCGCAATGGGATGGCTGATACTAGTCATACTTGGCTTCAAAAGTCCTCAGCAACTGATGCAGGATGTTGGGAAGGGTGTTGAGACCGCATGGGACTTCATTTCGATGAAAATCAAGCGGTATCGCTTTATCTTTTTTGTACTTCTTGCACTGACAGTGTTTACCGGTTTGCTGGCGTTCAATATGGACGGCGGCGGGTATCTGGCACTGTTTGCACTATCATCAGTTTTGCTGGTAATGTATGTTGCAATCCTTTTCGTAGGAGCGTTTCTCTTAGCTGGTGTCAAAGCCGGCAAGGAGTTCACCAAGGCGTCGCTACAGAGTATCGGCAAATTGTTCAATCACATCCTGTATTGGGAAGGTGCGATGGTGTTTGCACTGTTGCTGTATGATCAGTGGCAGGGTGTTGGACGGACTGCGTTTATAATGTTCGCAGTTGGGCAGATTGCGCTTTTCATAATCAATGACGTATGGCGCCGCCGGGTTTGTGCGGCATCAGTTTTGGTTATCGTAACGACGTGTGCCTTCCTGTTCATCAATCTTACCGCGCCGCATATCTGGCCACACGTGCCGGAATCTGCCAAGCGCGCAATTGAGGTTGTTGATCGACAGATCGATAACGTCTTGAATGAGTGGGAGCAAACGCCACGCCTGAGCAGGATTGACCAGCTGTTCGATGTGAATAGGGATGATGAAGTTGATTCTGTCGACGTACGGTTGATCAATACTGAACTCGCGATGATAGACACTTCATTGGTACCGTCGATTGAATTCGACGATTATCTGTACCGGCAAGGTGATTTCAATAATGATCGCATTGTTGATACGACCGATGGTCGTCGGCTGTACGACTATTTGTACAACAAAGGCATGGCGCCCGTTGTACTGGATTTGCGGCATTCGATCGCACTCAAACCTTCGCAAAAACCGAACGTTGATAAGCCGGCTACAAAGCTGCCAGTTGATACGACACTGCAGCTTGCCTTGTCTCGTACTCGAAGCACAGTGCAGCAAGGGCAGCCTTCAAAGCCGCTTATTGTA
>CAZBNI010000034.1:0-7161 GCA_964493105.1 uncultured Gammaproteobacteria bacterium | reverse complement strand
GTCTGTGACCGAGATTTCATACCCAATCTCATCCTCTCCGCCTTTCTCATCTCGAACCAACAAGATGACTGTAAACGTACCAACCGCTGGATATGAATAATCAACCTTTTCACCTTCTAGCGTATCACCATTCCCAAAATTCCAAAAAAATTCCAATGAATCCTTATCAAGATCACTTGATTCAGACCCATCAAATAAAATCATCTGTCCAACCTTGGCCTGCTCGTTTTCTAATTCAAAGAGTGCGATTGGTAATTCATTATTTATAACAATTTTATTTTCCAATCCTGGCGTTGGACTATCAGTCCATAACAATCCAGTGTCAATCACACTATATGACTGTGCTTCTTTGCAATTGCTATACTCCACTCGGTCAATTTCAGTTTCATCTGGCCAATACAGGACAGCGGCGTCAGTTGTATTGTTCAGACTAATTCCGGAGACTTTCTTTTCAATCACAAAAAAATCACCAGATGCAATTTGTGTTGATAAAAAATCATCTTTTTGGATTGTATAGCGCCTGGTCGAAGTGTCCCCGAGCTGCCAGCCAATAAGATCGATGGTTTTATCACCGACATTGTGCAGTTCGATAAATTCTTTGTCGTCACTGCCTTCGGGATTTGGAAATAATTCGGAAATAATGACAAATTCGGAGCACTCAAAACGCACAACTGGCACTGTATCAATTTGGTGTTCAGACTCTTTTATGTCTTCTTCGGGCCGCTCTGGGATCTCAGGAACAACGATATCCAGATACTCCTGTTCTGACCCTAGATTCTGCGGTTCCGGTACTGAGCGACTTATAAAATTATTTACATTACTATCAGAATCCTCACCGTTGCCTAAAAAAAAGTGTGCTCCACCCTCTACCATTGTTTCTGCGTCAGAATCACTGCACGCTTTTCGTTCCACGCTCTTATGCGCTCCAGGATTTGAAACGGGTTCACCTTCAAAATCAGAGGCGCTGCCAAAGCCTATCTTGTCAATTTCAGTACCACTATTATCTAAAAGTATAACAGTGTTGTTATCAGCAATAGAATTGGTTGACGAATAATACAAATCCGGCTGTGTAGTGCCAAAATAACCAGCGGGGTGTGCAATCAAAAAAAACGAATGGGATGGAACAGTGACTGTACCAAAGTTTTCAACCAAAACATATTCATTTCCTGATCCAGTTTTTTTCATCAACTGCCAACCATCCATCAAAACTGCGGCTTCCGTAGGATTATATAACTCAATAAATTCATCCGTACTTTTACCACTTCCGCCTGTTATTTGCACCTCGCTGATAACGATATGCGACGCGCTTTCTGCAGAAAGCAAAAGCGGAAAAAATGCAATAAAAATGGGAATAATACAGAAAAAAATGCTTTTCATAAAAATAAACCCTGCCCTGGAGGCTAGACTCATCAGTCTAGTCTCCATTAAATAATTATGCCCTAACTTCTGACCCTGTCGAAACCTTCCCCGTAAACGACAAGGTCAGAGGATAAGGAGTAATTACTCCTTATCCTCCTTTTCATCAACCGGCACTTTGCTGACGTCAATCTCTTCAACAATTACTTCATCATTTACTTTTTCCGCTTCTGCTTTTTTCTTGGCACCACCAAGCATGATGAGATTCTGCGCAACAACTTCCGTACGGAAATGCTTTGCGCCCTCTTTGTCGTCCCACGAACGATTATGAAGCCGACCGTCAATATACACCTTGTCGCCTTTTTTGAGATACTTATCAACCACTTCACCAAGGCGACCCCACGCGATTGTGTGGTGATATTCTGTCGCCTGTTTCTTTTCTTTGGTCTTCGTATCCTTCCACGAATGCCCCGTCGCGATTCGAAACGATGCGACTGACTGTCCAGACGGGAGTGCCCGAACAATCGGATCAGCAACCAAGTTGCCGATCAATTCTGCTCTGTTGAGATTCATACCCTTTTTTCCTTTCATTACGTGCGCCAATAACAACAGTAGCTGATCTGCATAAGTCATAATTTATAAGGGCCCACGACCTATAAATCGATACTGCTTTTTGGCTTTGATTAATTAATAAAGAGCTATATTTAAATATTACTTGACACTTTTTTTTAAAGATATACAATATAATTCAGCTCTAGAAAAAAGACGTTACGATTATGCAGGCTTTTTTATCCGAACTTACTTAGGTAAAACTAAGTTACTCAGGATGGATAAGAATAGTAACTGGCGTTTTCTTACATACGGGCTCCAATTAAACGACCGGACCATCTAGCTAAGGTCGTTTTTTTGGAATTTGAATTATAAGAACTCGAGTGAATCAACAACTTCGTCAATCTCAGAATTAGCTCCCTCAGTGGCAGTTGAAATGCTTAAGTTATAAATGATGTTGCCTCGCTTAAACACAATTTCCCTCATAATAACGCCTTCTCCATGATCATATATTCGTTCAAGTGCAGTTATCCCCTTGAATACAGTTACTGAATGTCCTGTCAGTGTCTGATAAAAAAGTAAGCACGTTTCGGTGGTAACACACTCCTCTAAAGTTCCATCGAAAACTTGGTATGAAATTGACACCGACCGCTTAACAGGCCATGAATTTGTTTGTTCGGCAAAAGTGAAATACCTTTGTTCATTTCCTCCTTCTTCCCATAATCCGTATGCTGCCGGATAAACTAGCGAATAATGTCCATTATCGTCCCTAAAAATATAACGTTCTGAAGTGATGGCATTTTCAGTAGCAAACTGTAGGGTGCTGAGCATGCCAAACAATTTGTCATAAGCTAAATCATCATTTTTATCTGGATATAATGTTATTCGATATAATTTATCATTGGCTATGCAAAAAATCACTTTACATTCAGCATCAGGAAGATAGTCGCTTTTTGCATCAAAGCTATAAATACACCGTACTCCGTCCAAATATAGTTCATGAGGCCTAGTTATTGTCGTATTATCCGAACTTGAAACCTCATAATCGTACCAGTATTTTTCAAGGTCGGACACTGCGCCGGTAGTAACTACAATCTGCATTGAAGTACTGTCAATGGAGCCAAATGTTTCATTACATTGATTTCCATATTGACCAATTGACATCTCTTCAGAATCGTAATCGATTCGGTACCCCAAGTTGTACGATTCATACAATGCTAGATTTTCGATGCTCGACTCAATTAAATAAAATTTTTCCTGCAATGCATGCGTCATCGATACCACGCCCTCAAAGTCAGACGTATTATATCGTCCAATTTTAAGCTCCAAAATAAAAGGCGCTGAATGCAAATATACAAAACATGCCGGCTCTGGATACTCAGCGATATATCCATTGCTACATAACTCAAGAGCTTCTTGCCCGTTCACTTCACGTTCGGCAATTTCAACTGGCACTCCTCGCGCTTTCTCAATTTCATTCTTCTTTTTATTCACCCATGTCTTTAAATCATCACCCGTATCGAAAAATGTTCCGATAGAATAATCAAAACCAGCTTCACTGGTGTCATATTCATACCCACTAGATAACCAAATAATATTTCCCTCCTGATCTATCGACCCGCTAGAATATGAGCTAGTTACGTTCCAATTTTCTGGATAATAAAAATAAAAATTCAGGTTTTTGCTAAAATGGGGCATCACTCGCCAATCGTCAATGTTGGTTTCAACGTCAGCCTTTTCTTTAATTTCGCTACCCTCAACTAATTGCGTCTCTCTTTGATCGTCTTGATAATCAAGCCATAAATACGCGCCTCCAACGAGCAGAACAGTTGCAACAATTGCCGGAATTACGGTTAATAAAATTGTTTTTTGTGGGGAAAGATTTTTCATATTATTTATATAAAATCGAATTAAATATCCTTTGTAATTGACGCAACCAATGACTGACATTGCACTTCGCCCAACTCGAAGAATGACTCATCACCCATCATACACCTGACATAAACCTTATCATTAACTTTCTCTCCACTAACCTCATAGTGAAGGCTTTTTACCACCTCATCACCGTAAACCGTTCTACTAATATCCAAATCATTTTCTTTACTACTTGTCGCCTCAAGTTTTGGACCTGCTCCATAATTAAAATAAATATTCGTGTTTGTTATCATCACTGATACACCTTTATTTTCAACTCCGTTGACAGCTTCTGATGTTCCTACAAATACAAAATATTCTCCATTATCATCCTGCTCTTTTGAAAATATTTCCCAATCAACGGGTTGTCTCCAGGAGATACCAAATACTGATATGGTAAGTAGATTCTCTATTGCATAATTTGTAAATGCAACTGATTGTAATATCTCTTGGACTCGTTGATAATTTTCTGCCGAATTAAATACCGTATCTGTATTACTTTCTGAAGGAAAAATAAATTGAAATATATCATCACCAATACTGCAATAAATCCGATCATCGTTGCGATCAAAAGCAAATACCTCACGTAATGCATAACAATCTTGTCCCCCAAGAGTGACACTTTCTTCATAATTATACCGAAGCTCCCCCGGTAGTTCATTAGTGGCAACAAGCCTCCTATTTTCAATGAGCATTTGTTCGACCCATTGCTGTGACGTCAGCCCTTCCGTGTTTGTCTCTTTAACAAGAACGGAAAAATCATAACGCCTACCTTGAGGGATTTCTTCAGAATATATCTGTACATTAGTTGAATCGATCTCCTCAATAAACCAACTACTTGGATATGATAGTAAATAGCCATATTCACTATTTGAATAAGCTATTAATGTAAGATCTTGATTCCCGTTCGATACATTACTAACAGAAAAATCATTATCAATCCCCATCCAGTAATAGATGCCGATCAACAACACAAAGGCGGCACAAATGATGATTACAATTAATCGTTTGTTCATAAGTATATAAATGAATTAAATCTATTCTATGGGGAGAGGAATTATTACTCTCCCCATACGAGGTAGCAATTAGAAATAACCGTAAACATAAGCGCCGGCAAAGTTCCCGTAGAGCGGACGATTCTGGCCAGCCGCATTACGTATCGGATCCTTTACCCAGAAAACACGCCCATCAAAGGCGAAAATCACCATAAAATGAGCACCGCCATTAATCTTGATGATTACCGGATGTCCTCTCCGCAATTCACCATAGATCTGCCCTGGCGAAATACTTCGATATGGCCTGCTCATACCTGGGTAGTGGATAGCATACGGGATTCGGATAAGATCACCGCAACCTGAAGAAGAAAACGCATAGTGGCTTCTGCTACCATATCGCCAGTTATTTAATGCTTTGGGGTTCATATTGTAGTACCCCCACTTTGCATAGAGCATCGAAATGCAGGTTAGGTAGCAACCATGCGATCCGATCGTAGTACCACACCGACCAAAACCGAGTCGGGTGTCCCTCCACGCTTGATCTCTTTGGCTGTAAAAGGGCACCGAAACGTACAGCTGCCAACCAGACGTTTTCTGTACAGATCCACTACCGAGTATAGTATCAGCTTCCATTGCAGCGCGTGCCAGAGCATTTACGGAATCGGCACTGATGCCAAGATACTCGGTAAAAGGATAATCATCGATATCAAACCCCATCTCTGAATTATCCGCTACATCTACCGGCTCCACGATCTTGTCATTCTCACTACACCCCTGGATCATTCCAAGTGCAGCAATTAACAGTACGACGCTAAAAAGCGCCAACAGTATGCGTTTCATCACATACCTCCTTAACTTCAGTTTCAGATTTTAGATTAACAAAGTACATGTTAAGGAGAGACCCACGTCGATCTCCTTAACGTTACGCTTGTGCTTCATTCGCACCTTCCTTTCTGTTCTTAATGAACGGTTTTTTTTGGTTTAGGGTATTACCCTTTTTATTTAAAAAACTTATATGCTATTAACGAAAAACTATTCCAATACCAACTGCAAACACGACATACACTATCCATCCAAGCAATGCGCCTCGTGCATATTGTTTATATTTGACATCATTTAATGACAAAAATGCTATGAAAAATATTACCGCCCCAAAAAGTGACGGGATAAGCGCTGAATACCAGGTGCTAATTTTAATAATTAATAAACGCGCGATCTCTAATGCAGAAAATGCTAAAAAAGCATACAGAAATCCTCGGACTTGTTTTTTTGAAAAAAATAAATTGTTACTATTTTGCTGCATAATATTTATTTGCGGTGGGAGAAAGCGGCTGCTTTCTCCCACGGTGCAGTGAATCAAAGGTTTGCCCATACGCCACCAGCCCACGTATGATAGATACAGAAATAACCAAAATGGTAATGAAGCCACTTAGCAGCGGGGTAAATAGCCAGGCCCCACATGCTAAACTGCATTGCATCAAGCATGTACTCAGCCGATAATTCTGAGTAACACTCCTTATACCCCCACCAGTACCATCGGAACCATACTTTGGCAGCAATGTCGGACTCGATCAGGTCTTGTAATTTCTGATTTACAACAGGAATACCCTCTTTCAACTGGATAATCACAGTCTGGTCATCAACCGGCAAACTGGCCTGTGTGGCAGCAAAGCCCGCCTCATCGAAAACGTATTCGCCACTTGCAGACTGGTTTATATACGGATCCATAACGGCGATCAAACGTTCGTACTGCTCGGCCTGTGCCAGCTGTTGTTGTACATCAACCGGAATATCAGACTGTTCTTGCACAACCGGCTCCACGACCTTATCGTTCTCACTGCAACCTTGGATCATTCCAAAGGAAACGATGAGTACACAGGCGATCCCAAAGATCGCTAGTTTCTTGAGTAGCATGACTACTCTCCTTTCTTAAAAAGGTTCTTTCTGTTTACTTACCAGTACATCACGGGCCTTTGGATTGTTAAGGAGAGCCCACGAATTGAACTCCTCAACCAACAATCACCTTCCTTTCTGTTCTCAACGAACTGTTTTGTAGTTTTCCACCCTTGATTTACGTTTAGTTTTAGTGGTTTTACACAGACTTTGGCGACGGCGATTGCATACGACGGCGCCACCTCTACACATTATTTTTCTAAACTATTTTCTAACGTTCGTGCAAAATATTTTCTTTGATGATTCCTGTTACCGACGGCGCTCTGATAGTCACGCGATGTCTATTCCTAACTTAAGTATAGCAAAAAAAACGGCTTTTATAAACTATCAAACAAATAAAAAAGGGTCGGAAGTAACATGACATCCCGACCATGTGAATTCGCTAGTGCGAATC
>CAZBNI010000033.1:0-7164 GCA_964493105.1 uncultured Gammaproteobacteria bacterium | reverse complement strand
TATCTCATTGTTAAGAACATCATTAAACGATATAAATGGAGGTTCATTTAAGCTAAATAACAGCAATAATGGTAGCGCTGCTCCGGCATACGCGAGAAAAAGTGTATTTACCATTGAACTCATATGAGAAATACCAACCTTCATGCCTCTGTGGAACAACTCACGTTTTGTCAGCTCTGGGTTTGCTTTTTTTAACTCGCCGATTAAAACAGATTGGGAAATTGCGACATCATCCAATACACCGAGGGCACCAATAATAATACCTGCTAATAGCAAACCCCTGACATTCAACTCCCCATTATCTACTCCCATAAGATAAATAGCTTCATCACTTGCAAAACCGGTCAATCGTGCTATCGAAGTAAACCAAATTGATAACAATCCAGTAATTACTAACGAGATAAAAATCGAGACTATCGCAACGGTTGATGTTCTCTTAAAGCCCTCCGTGATATATACCGCTAATAACAAAATTCCTAATGAACCAATAATACTAATAAAGAGTGGATTACTACCATTAAGTATCTTGGGGACGATAAATTTCAGAATTATTAAAAATGTCAATACTAGAACAATAAGCGCTCTCAAACCCTTGAGGCGGCCGATAATAATCACTGCAATCGCAAACAAGGCTGCAAACCAATACAATGATCCTTGCCGTACGTAATCCGTAACATAAAAAACATCATTTCCTTCGGGATCAAGATCATGCGAAACGATTACTTTGTCGCCTGCTTTGTATGTATTAACGGCAACAGCGTCGAATTCAGTACCGTCAAATTCAAATTCCTGATCTTTCCACGTTTTTTCCAATCCTTTTAGTTTCAATTTTTGCTGAATTGACGTAGAGCCGTCTTCTCTCTCAGTTGAAAGATCCTCAACCACTTCAATGACTCGAGCCTTGAAAATCTCACTTTCGGATACAAGCTCTGTTTCTTGCGAATTTCCGTGCTGTGGTAACAGTAGCAGAATAAAACAAAATAAACCTCCTCCAATAACAACGCCATATAATAAAAACTTTCTTGCCTTCTTCATGTACTACAGTATAGCATAAAAAAATCAATACAAAACCACAAGATTACTCTGGCGGCCTGTTGTTTAAATTCTAAACAATTACTCCTCGTTAGTCGACGTTCCAATTCCAACAGTTACTACGCCATCTACTTCCATAATAGTCACCGTTACGATCCTGTTATCCTTTTCTGCTGTAACCGATGCCGTCTCAGTAAAAGAAAGCATGCCTGTAATTGTCCACCCATCATCGACTAATTTCTCCTCATACTCTGTTTTTGCTGCTGATACTGATTTCGAAGTTTCGACTGATACGGAGAAGCCCTCAATCTCAGTAGTTGCCATGGCCATCTTTATTGTTCCATCAATAATGTAGATGTCTGACGGGAAATTATCAGGAAGATCAACTTCCTCGCCTGCCGACATTGAACCCGCATTGGTGTTGATAGTGACGGTATCATCGTCGATATCAACGTCAGCGCTTCCGCCGGTTGACGACTCGATTGCCTTTTCTGCTGTTTTTTCAGCAGTCTTTTCACCGCAGGCTGTGAGCGTAATCGCAACCACAAATACAGCGGCGATAATGAATACTTTTTTCATACGTACTTTTTTTATAAGTGATTTAATTATAATCTTATTGTATTATACCTCTCTTTTATTTTAAATACTATATGGCTCTTTATTTCGGCATACATTTACAAAAATTTTCAGATTCTTCAGTAATATTCCAGAGTTTTGAGTTTAGTATTTTTTCTTTGGCCTGCTCACGCGGCTGGTGACCATCGTCAATGATCAAATAACCATCTTTCTTAAGCAAACGATGCAGTTCAGTAAGAAAGGCGCTTGAATTCTTAATCATATGAAATGCGTCCAATACAAAAATTACATCAGCGCAGTGATCCTCAAGGCTAGTATTATAACCATCTATTAATTCGGGCTTTACATTTGTTAAATGATGCTTGGCAATTATTTTTTCAACTGACCTAATTGCCAGGGGGTGAATGTCAACCGCATATACCATACCAGTTTCGCCAACTAATTCAGATGCTTTTTCTAGGAAGAATCCCGACCCGCAACCATAATCAATCACGATTTGTCCTGGCTGTATGCCGAATAAATCAAGCCGCTTTACCAGCCATGGCCGAAAAAACCATTTCATAAATGTCATCAGGCGAAAGGCGATATTGGGCATGTAGTCTATGTCGTTTGAGCAGACGTATTTTTTTAGTTTCACGGATTTCATCTAATTAGAAAATAATCAAATTTTATTATTTTTCATTTTTTTATACAAAACAACTTCTCCAATTTTACATTTTATATGACGTGCCACCACAGAACACTTAATTAAAAATAAAAAGTATAATTGTCTACGGCAACCACTTAAAGTTTCAAAATTTCCCTGGCCTTTTGATATTACCAAATCAGCTTTATTAAACAATTTTCTAAATTCATCTGTTGTTTGCTTTAAAACAAGGCCCGAATAACCGTTACCTGTTGAAACTATTCGTGCAAAAGCACTAATGCCCGCTGCTTCCGCGTCTTCAATCAATGCATCATTAATTATCGCTTTGTCTCTTACCACATACGTGATCTTAACTCCGGGCGCTCTTTTTTTAATTTCTTCTATAAATATGCGATCAAAAACAGTTTCACCGGCGTTATCCCCTAAATATAGCAAATTCCTTGATTTCAATATTTTTCTTTTCAAACCACTCACTACGGAACGCGGAATCTGTTTGGAAAAGGTGCGTGGCATTTTACCACGCATAAACTGATTTATCTGTGTATCCATGTGCCCAGTGTACTTTGCTCCAAAATCGATAACATTCCCCATTCCAGCGACTTCAAGCGCCTTTGCAAAAGGATCGCGGGAATTGCGAACTGCTTTTTTAAAAGATGGGTATAATTTTAACGCAAGCCGCGTGCTCTGCTTTTTTATATCCTTAAATGGATCTGCTACGCCCGTCTCTTTGGAAATAATGCGATAAATGCCCTTAGCAACGACAGGTGGCGGATCAGTTACGGAAATTTCTGGAATCTTTTGAGCTACACGATCAAGTATCCTTTTTTGAACATTGGACGAAACACCTAACATCTTAGACGCACTAATCGCCTGATTAAAAAAACACGGTATACACTCGATGTACGTTTTCATATTCTTTTCGAAATGTAATTACTTTTTATAGTGTTGCCTATTTCTTTCTGAAAACTATTGAAATCAGGAAAAATAGCGCGCTGGTCAAGATAACCAAAACGCCAGCAGGAAAATCCGTAAATTTATAAATAATAAGACCTACTATAGGCGCTAAAATACCTAGTATAAAAGACAAAATGGCATAACTTCTTAGGGATCTGCATAGATTTCTAGCCGTTGCTGCAGGGATGGCCACTAACGCGGCGGTTAAAAGTCCGCCGACTAGCTTGACTCCAAGGGCTACCACGACAGCAACAGCCATTAAATAAATAAAATTAAACTTTTTTACATTTACCTTTTCTACTTTGGCTAAATCCTCTGATACGTTGATTAACATCATGGCAGAAAATATTTTTCTTACGGTTATGAAAACGGCCAAGCTCAGTATAACCGTAACTAATGTCCCGAGCAAACCAACAGTAGTAATATTGCCAATTAATGCCTCTTCCGCTTTATCTATCGGTAAAAATAATAGAGCTATGGCAACGCCAGTAGCAAAAATAATAGCAGTCAAAGCCTCCATTGGCAATCTTGTTTTTATTTCTAAAAACCAAATTACCACTATGCCCAAAATAACAAATGGAAAAGCCCCTAGAAAAATGTCAAATCCAAAAATCAAAGCAAGAGCCACTCCCGGCAAAGTTAAATGACCCAACGGTCCTGCCACCAAGGCCATTCTTTTTTCCATCATTAAACTGCCTAAATATCCTGCCACACCGCCAATGGCTATACCGCTTATTAAACTTAAAATAAACTGCTGTGTCATTTTTTAGAATTTAATGTTTATGTTGGTAATACTTGACCGGTGCTTTATAAATTCTTTCCAACATCTCCGGTAACAAAACTTCCTGTGGCCTGTTATGGCAAACATTATCCCGACTCATACACAATACATCTGTTGAATATTTAGAAACTATATTTAAATCATGCGTAATCAAAAAAATAGTTATTTTTTTCTCCTCCCGCAAGTTATATAACAAATTATAAACCGTCTCTTCTCCGCTAATATCCACTCCGGTAGTAGGTTCGTCAAACAATAATACATTCGGATTTGAACTTAGCGCCCAAATCAAAAGCATTCTTTGAAACTGTCCGCCAGACAAATTGCCAATTTTCTTTTTTAAAAAAGTTTTATCTTTAATGCCGGCTAAAATTAATAATTTACTAATTTCATCCTTTTTAATTTTCTTCAAGCTAAAAAATTCCTCTACCAGTAAAGGCAAATTTCTTACTTTAATCTGAGTTAACCCTTGTGGAACATAACCGATCTTAACTTCATCTGACCAAGTAATTTTCCCTAAATACGGCAATAATCCCAACAAAGCTTTAAGCAAGACGGTTTTACCCGATCCGTTCGGGCCAAGAATAGTCAAAAATTCACCTTTTTTAATATCAAAAGATAAATTATCGATAATTTTCTCATCATCTAATTCAACTGTTAAATTTTTTACTTGCAGTATATTGCTATTCATACGTAATACTTATTATAAAAAGCTTAGGTATGTAATAATTATATCATTTTAACGACAAACAAAAAAGCTGTGCTTTTTAAAATTAAGAACAGCTTTTTCTATTTTCTTAATTTGCTAATCTTTGTTTCTCAGCCACATTTTTTTCTGATTTTTTTGCCGCATTCTGGGCAAACTTCAGCGTCCTTGTTCACTTGAGCTCTGCATTTTTTACAATATTTAAACGGACTCCTCTTTTTGAGATAAGAATTATAACCAATTAAAACAAGCATTAATCCAACAATAGTCCAGCTAAAAATATCACCGTATCTTGTGTAAAATGTTCTTTTGTCAGTAAAAGATATTTTTCCGGCTACTATTTCTTTTTCCGAAGCAATGTCTTCTACGATTCTTCCATATGGGTCAACTATTATTGAACTTTTGTCTCTATAGAAAAAGGCGGTGTATATTCTATGCTCAACTGCTCTATAAGCAAGATGCCCTTGAAACAATCCCGGCAAAGCGCCAATAATGGGCGGCTCACCCGAAACTACAGCCGCAAATTGCACTCCGTCTTTAATCAGTCGCCTTGTTGGTATAGTAGAGGCGGACTCCATGCAACCCAAAAGGCCAAATTTTCCTGAACGGGCATCAAAGCCATGAGAATCAGGGAGTAATTTGCTTAGGTCAAACGGAACAAATCCGTCAAACACATGAATAAAATGATAAGGGAAAGCAGCAACATCAACGTTTCCATCGGGAAAAACAATATTTTCCCCATCTGTCAGGTAAATATCGTTTTCTTGGCTGAAACTTATATATTCGTCAGCAAAAGGTCCTACCATTTGCATTTTTCCCAATGGATTATATTTTATCCACGGTGACCAGAAGATTATCTCCGGATTATATTTCAGGGAGTCCTCGCTAAGATTAGCGTAAAGTTCATTAACGTGATCCTTTTCCATAATTGAAGGCTTTGCTTGGATAATAGCTACTGTGGTGTCACCAGTAGTCGCTTTTGGAATACTAATCCAACCACAAACAAATATTATGACAAAAACTATCAATATGGCAGTCACCTGTTTGGATATCCGCTTTGTTTCTTTATAATGAATTATTCCATAGGCCAGAGCAGAATTAACCAACCAAATAAGAAAAGTCACTCCATACATTCCAGTAAATGAAGCAAATTGCAAAACCGGAATATTCAACCATTGGGTTCTTGAAACAGAGGCAAAACCAACTGCCCCTCCCAGTTTCATTATCACCGGCAGGTTCATTAGAAGAAACTCGCCAGCAGTAATCAATATGGGTAAAATAAAAATTTGCCATCCTGAAGGTAAATACTGTAAAGATTTACATGGCAATTGCTTGGACTTCCAATTTTCCCCAATACTCTCTACCACATAGCTGGCTATAGCAAAAGCCAAGAGAACACCAAGAGGCCATGCAATAAGTGTACCGGCAAAATTAGCAAACAAACCAAAAAGCCAAAGGAATATTGGAGTAAGAAAAATTGCTGTTAACTGCACTAACCTCTTTATTCTCCTAGCTTTTATCTCATAATAAACAGCAATGAGGATAGGCACAAAAGCAAACCAAGCTAAAACCCCGCCAAATTTAAAAGGCGGGAAGCTTAGTAAAAGCAAAACTCCGGATAATATTGCTAGTCCAAAACTTGTTTTTGAGTTAAGTACTTTTGTCATATTATTTACAAAATTTTATTTAACTCGCAAATCGGATAACTCGTGTTATATGACATAATGCCAATTTAATATTGTCTAGTTCTTTTAAGATAGGCCTTTAAAATATTTAGATACTGATCATCTTTATTATCAATAGTAAATTTTTGGAGAACATTTTCTTTTTCTATTTTGTCATAATCTAGGGAGAAAGGTAGTTTTTTGTGTATTTTTACTTTTATCACACATTGTTTGTAATCAAGTTTAAATACTGCGCCTTTATCCTTTTGTTGATAGCCTGCTGATGAAGGAAAAGAAAAAATGTATTTATCTGTGCTAGCTAGGAATAATGAAGTGATATCCAAAAAATCTTCAACTTTTTCTTTTTCGGGTTTAACATATTCATGCTCCATGAGATTTCGGGTATTGTTTATCTTTTTTAAAACACGAGGTGCTAAAATACCTAAATCTTTAATTAAATTAATTTTTTGAATGAAGCTCCAATTTTTACTTTTGGAATTTTTATAGTACCCGAATCCAATTAATAAAGTATCTATTTGGCAATCTAAGGCGCGCTTTGCATTTGATAGAGCATTAATGATGTTGTGACTATAATTAGACTGTAGATCTTTTTCTGCAAATTGTAAAAAACCTTGTGCTTTTATGTCGAATGGTGTTTCTATTTTTTCACTAGCACAAAAAGAGAAAGTTGAATTATCAGCATCTAAATATTTTGGGATATCTTCTTTTTTCATTGAATTGGCATTATTTCATATAATATGCTGCGCCTGCCCGCCTCCCATTCGGGCCTGAGAGGCCCTCCCCTCAG
>CAZBNI010000032.1:0-7220 GCA_964493105.1 uncultured Gammaproteobacteria bacterium | reverse complement strand
TTTTCTTGTTTTTTGGGATAAATTAAAAAAAACGTAGAAAATATTTTCTCAATAGCAAAATAATTCACCCTTATCATGTAGGCAAAGGTGATGTTGTCATAATTAAAGAAATCTGTTCCAATATAAAAATGTTTTAAGCAAGGACTTTTGGCGGGTTTGTTAATTGATAATCTTCTAAATACTCATTGTGTGTTTTACCCTTAAGCCCACAATGTTCCAGGTCTTTGTAGTAATTGTTCCATATACGGAGCTTCCTACGCAAGTCAGTGAGTAAGCGAAACGTATGAGCATCATACGGCCGGTCTTGATCTGACCCGTGACTTCTTTCCACCGTACCATTTTGTGAGGGTTTTCCTGGATAAATCAGATAATGCACGATACCTGTATTGACGCAGAACTGATTGAGCGCATGGATAGATTTTACCGTCATATCACTTTGCTTGTTAGACCTGTGTAGTAATTGGTAAAGGTACTATGGTTATTTGTCTTGATGGCACGAATATGATGAGGGAATCTTCCAATTACGTCTTTGAGAAGGTGAATAGCGTGATATGAGGGCTTACCCTCGTAAATAGCTAAATAGCGCCATCTACTGGCGCAATCAATGGCAGTATACTGATAATATGTTTTATTTGCTACTGTTCCTGGCAGTTGTCTTTAAGTCCTCAAATACTTGTACTTCACTCGCTTCACACGATACTTCTCCCCCGCTTTTCAGTATCTTGCCAATGGTTCTTGCCGGCACCACAAGCCCTTCTTTTTGTAGCTTCCAATGAAGTTTGAGAGCGCACAGCTTTCTTTTTTCCTGAGTGCTATGATTTGTTCCTTGATGTGAATTGGCGTTTCATGGGGTTAAGTCTGGGGTTCTGTTGATCTGGGCTTAAGAGCGCTCTCGCCATCTTTCCGATATGTTGCAACCCATCTCTCAAGGCTACGTTGAGAGTAAGGACAAACCCTTGCAGCGTTTACTAGCTTGATTTTCTTACGTACATTGGTAAAACCTACCGTAATCATTCTTCTTTAATTCATTGTGCCATATATACTGCCATATCCCCATTGTAGGGGAAAACCGCCATATGTCTTTGGGCATTACCAAAATTCCTTGACACATTTAAGAAAGTATGCTATACTAAAGAAAATTTGAAGCTTACTAAAATAAATTCATCTATATATGGATCAAGAGAATTCAATTCTCGATAGGGTTATTTCTAGTAAAAAATCAACAGCAATTGAACAGTTCAACCCTACGGAAGTAGTTTCATCGCTACTAAAATCATTAACTTCCAGAGAAGAAGACGTATTGCGAAGGCGGTATGGTCTTTTAAATAAGGAAAGGGAAACGCTCGAAGAAATTGGTGAGACCTATAAAGTCACGCGAGAGAGAATTCGTCAGATTGAAAAGACTGCAGTATCAAAAGTAAAGAATTTAAAAAGCTTCAGCAGTGTAGTAGGCAATATTGAAAATACAATTTTTGGCGTTTTGGAACAGCATGGTGGTGTGATGTCAGAAGATTCTTTACTAAGTGAGTTACTGCAAGTAATTGGAGATACTGCTGTTAACCGACAAAATTTAGTCTTTATAATCTCAGAGCTTCTTGATGCAAAATTTAAATCATTACGTCAAAACGAAGAATACAAGGCGTCGTGGCAGATAGTACATGCTCCAATTCATTTACTTCGTGAAATCATTGAGATTCTCCTCGACATTATACAGAAACATGGCAAGCCAATGAGCTCGGATGAAGTTCTTGAACATATGAAGGAAAGTGAATTTTATCAGAGCAATCAAAGTCAGCTTTCTGATGACGCAATAATTTCATACTTGGATGTAAGCGCACAAGTGGCAAAAAATCCATTTGGCGATTACGGACTTGCAGAATGGGGTAGCATCATACCGAAACGCATGAATGATAAGATTTACCTTGTGTTAAAGAGGCACGGAAAACCATTACATTTTACTGATATTGCAAATAAAATAAATGAAATAAAATTTGATAATAGAAAAGCATATCCGCCAACAGTTCATAATGAGCTCATCCTCAATGATCGATATATTCTGGTAGGAAGAGGCATTTATGCCCTGAAAGAATGGGGATATAAACCGGGTGTAGTTGCAAAGGTACTAGTGCAAATTTTAAAGAAGGAGGACCGCACAATGACCCGCGATGAACTTGTAGAAAAAGTTTTGGAACAACGAATCGTCAAAAAAAATACGATACATTTAGCACTAACTGATAAGTCCACGTTTAATAAATTGCCTGACGGGACTTATGCATTAGTAAAGGAGAGAGCTTAGCACCTTTTTGAGTGTATGGACTTTTTAACGTTAAACCCCTATTCATTAGCTGAATTACTACCAAGCGCTAACAATCCGTTTAGCGCTATGATTTTGATATTTTTAAATGGCGGCTGGATTTTATTTGTGCTTTTTGCATTCTGGGCTCTATGGACTGGACGACTTGAATATATTCGTAATAAATATGATTCCAAAATGAAATATGCTTTACTAGCAATTGATATACCACGCGGTAATGAACAGAGCCCAAAAGCAGTCGAACATATTTTTTCCCACCTCTATGGAATAAAAAAAACTGGGAATTTGAAAGACAAGTATCTCAAAGGTTATACGCAAATGAATATCAGTCTCGAATTGATTAGTATAGAGGGTTATATACAGTACTTAATACATACGCCAGTTAAGTTTCGAGATGTAGTAGAAGCGGCAATCTACGCCCAATATCCGGAAGCTGAAATTACAGAAGTCGAAGACTATGTTGATATGATCCCAAAACCTCTCGAATTACCTCATGAAATATGGGATATTTGGGGGAGTGAATTAAGGTTAGCAAGGCCAGAACAGTATCCTATCCGCACGTGGCCATTTTTTGAGCACAGTTTATCCCAAAAATTGATGGACCCAATGGCGTCATTACTCGAATTAATGAGCCGTATGGGACCGGGAGAACATTTGTGGATTCAGATTATTATTCAGCCTGTTGGAAACGACTGGAGAAAAAAGGGTGAAGCGCTGATCAATAAACTCATCGGAAAAAAGTCTGAAAAAAAGATTTCAGATCGGATGTATTTTCCTAGAGAAATTGTAAAGGGGTTATCTGAGTCGTTTACAGCAGGCATCGTTCCACCTACAGAAATGGACGCAATGAAAAAGAAGAATGAAAGTGAATGGCCTAGCATGATGCAGCATTTAGGGCCGTATGAAAAGGAAATTGTTGAGTCAGTCAGTATGAAAATTAGCAAACTTGGATTTAAATCAAAAGTACGTTTTGTTTATGCGGCATATCGTGATAGATTCAACAAACCGAAAGCGGTGAACGGCCTAAAAGGCGCATTTTCTCAATTTAGCACGCAAAATTTAAACAGTCTCTGGATTAACAGAAAAACGAGAACAAAAATTGATTACTTTTTTATTAAAACACGGGTATTAGCCCGCAAGCGCAGACTTCTCTGGGCATATCGAGGCAGAAGCATGAAACGGGGTCGAAAGGGCTACGTCCTCAATATCGAAGAACTTGCAAGTCTTTGGCACTTTCCTGTTATGGAAGTACAAACTCCATCAGTACAAAAAGTTGATGCAAAAAAAGCCCAAGCACCAATAGATTTACCTTTAGAAATGCATACGGCAACGGTTCGTTCTGCCCAGTCACCTCAACCAGCTACGTCTTCTGAAAAAATATCACAAGAAGAAACAATTTCAGAAATACCGCAGCGTCAATTCGAGAATCCGCCTATACAAAAAGGGGCGCCACCATCTAATTTACCTATGCGATAATTTTTTATGACGCCTTCAAGTGAATCAGATTTAGCTTTATTCGCAAAAACCAATTTCCGTAATCAGGATAAGATTTTTGGTATCAAAACTGATGATCGGCGCCGTCATATGTATTTGATTGGTAAGACTGGGATGGGTAAAACGACCGTATTAGAAAATATGGTTATTTCAGATATCCGTGCAGGACGCGGACTCGCGCTTGTGGATCCGCATGGTGACCTTGTTGAAAAAGTTATTGATTACATACCGTCATATCGCATTAACGATGTTATTTACTTGAATCCTGCTGACTTAGAGTATCCGATCGGTTTTAATGTTTTGGAGAATATTAATCCGGACGAACGGCATCTTGTCGCTTCAGGTCTTATGGGTGTTTTTACTAAAATATGGGAAGGTGTCTGGAGTGCGCGTATGGAGTATATACTTAATAATTGCATTTTGGCCCTCCTTGAAAATCCGGGCTCGACAATGCTTGGTATCTCACGTCTTTTGGTTGACAAGAAATACCGAAAAAAAATTGTTGACAATATAACCGACCCTATTGTAAAAAGTTTCTGGGTGGATGAGTTTGCCTCATACAATGAGCGTTTCCGCAATGAAGCCATAGCTCCAATTCAAAATAAAGTCGGTCAATTCTTGTCGAGCGCTGTAATCAGAAATATCGTTGGTCAGCCTAAAAGCACCATTGATCTCCGTAACATCATGGACTCAAGAAAAATATTACTGGTTAATTTGGCAAAAGGCAGAATCGGGGAGGATAATTCCGCATTACTTGGAGCGATGATGATCACACGGATAATGCTTGCGGCTATGAGCAGGGTTGATATCGAGGAAACAAAGCGTAAAGATTTTTATCTTTATGTTGACGAGTTTCAAAATTTTGCTTCCGAGAGTTTTGCAAATATACTTTCTGAAGCACGTAAGTACCGTTTAAATTTAATTATCGCTCACCAGTATATAGAACAACTTGATGAAACGGTACGTGCAGCAGTATTTGGGAATATTGGTACCCTAATGTGTTTTCGTGTCGGAGCAGCCGATGCCGAATTTATAGCAAAAGAATTTTTTCCAATCTTTAATGAAGAGGATTTATTAAACCTCACAAAGTTTACTGTGTATCTGAAATTGATGATTGACGGGATAGCGTCCGAACCTTTTTCTGCAACCACATTGCCGCCTTTGCAAGGACAAACCAATAACAAAGATAAGGTAATAAGTGTTTCAAGAGAGCGGTACAGTAAAAAGCGTGAAATAGTTGAAAATAAAATCACACGTTGGACCGGCGTTCATGAAATGCATAAATCAAGCGAAGAAGAGGACAGCAAACGTGTAGGAAATGCACAAGCCTCGTATGCATCAAAAAAGAGCAATTCCAGTAATAAAAAAAGTTATGGTAATAAAAGCCAGGATTTGGTGCGTTCGTATGTGGAACAAAACAAACCTTCATATAAAAAGAACACGCAAAAGAAGATTCCTATAAAGGAATTGGAAGAGGTGCAAGTTGACACTAGACAAGGAGAGATATCGTTGCAGGATGCGTTACAATCAAATATAACTCCTTTTCAGAGTAAGAAAAAAATTGAACCAATATCTCAACTCTATAAACAAAAGCCGTTGCAGAAAAAACGACAGCAAACAGTCCCAGAAGCGAGTAAAAAATTGTCTCCAGGAGAAGTAGCAAAATTATAAATTATTTAGCATAATGAAGAAACAAATAAAAATGCCGCCATGCTACAATAGTCAGGGCGAAAAAATAGAGCATCTCAATTTTAGCAAGATAGATCGGAATATTTACATTGGTACAACTATTTGTTGTCGTTACCATTTCGAAAAATTGCTGAGCCTCGGGATGAAAGCAGATATTGATTTACAAGAAGAAAAAATTGACAACCCTTCTGGCGTTACGTCATTCTTGTGGCTTCCAACGACTGATTTTACAGCTCCGTCACAAGCTCAACTCACGATTGGCGCGCATTTTATTGAAGATTTGGTCAATAGTAAGATGTCATGCTATGTCCATTGTAACAAAGGGTACGGAAGAGCTCCAACGCTCGTTGCCTCATATTATATCTTAGTAAAAGGCATGACGCCTTTACAAGCGGTCAAATTCATTAAAAATCGGAGACGAAAAGCAGGTCCAAATAAAAAACAAATGAATGCACTAAATCAATTTTATACACGTTTACACTCATGAAAATAAAAAGGATTCAAATCAACCGATATAAGAGCATACTTAAGCCGTTTGTGCTCGAAAAACCAGGTAAGCTACATTTTTTTATTGGTGCAAATAATGTCGGAAAAACCAATATTTTGGAAGCGCTGTATCAGCTATCACATGATGAAGATATCCGATTAATTGACAACGATGCTGACATGGAGATCATATTTTCTTTCCGCACGGGTACTTCAAAAAAGTTTGTTGTTAAACAAAAAGGGAGTAAAAAAAACTTTACTGTCGATGGGCGTACGATAACACGGCAAAGGGCTTATTCAATTCTCAATAAACATATGGTTAGATTGTGCGCCACTAGAATTATTGATAAAACCAAACTTCGCAAAGATTATGAGACGTTTTATAGAGAACACTCTAAGATTTACAAAATATTTTGCCGGACGTTTGAAAAGCAGTTCCCTCAAGTAAAAGTTAGAAAAGAGTTATTTAAGGATGCCGCAATCCACGAACAAGGTACGCTGCGTCCATTTGAACGGTTGGGCGATGGCTTTCAGCAGGTTTTTATTATACTTATGTATCTGTTTCATCCTGTCTATAACATCTTATTATTGGAAGAGCCTGAGATTCATCTTCATCCGGCATTGATAAAAAAGTTGCTGTATGTTATCGAAAATCAGAATCTTGATAATCAGCTTTTTTTAACAACCCACTCACCGATATTTATTCAACCTCAAAATTTACACCGTTTATTTAGGGTAACAAAGGAAGACAACTCAACAATGGTAAGTTCGCCTCGCATCGCAGGCAAGCGCCTGAATTATTCACGACTAACACAAGAATTAAATGCTGAAAATTGCGAAATGCTATTTGCTGATAAGGTATTGCTTGTTGAAGGGCCTTCCGACCATATACTGATGAGAGGCCTCATTGATAGATTTTATCGCGGAACAAAGGATATTAAAGTAATTCAGACTTATGGAAAAAGTAACGTTGACATATATTCAGTTGTTTTAGAGATATATGATGTTCCGTTTGCGATATTATTAGATCGTGATGCGCTTTATGATACTGGAATCAAACATCTCAATAAAATCGTTAAGGAGCAATTTACCAAAACAGAGCTTGAATTAATCGCGCTACTCAAAAAGCATAATATCTATGTTTTACCAAACGGAAGTATTGAGCGAAATTATCCACGAAAGTACCAGCGTCGAAGAAAGCATAAGCCTCAGAACGCGATGTACGCGGCTTCACGTA
>CAZBNI010000031.1:0-7336 GCA_964493105.1 uncultured Gammaproteobacteria bacterium | reverse complement strand
TCACGCCGGTGGTCGCGGGTTCGAGTCCCGTCCGCTCCGCCATTTTTTAAAAAAAGTAAATAATATGAAAACTGGCTATAAAATAGGCATCGTTATCCTTATTATAGGAATTGGTGCTCTTGGTGTTGCGTCGTATTTTTTCTTTTTTAAATCAAATTGCAGTTATGGCACAACTGCACGTGAAGGTGAAAGTATATGCACCTATTCAGTAACCGATTGCAAAGGGTACCGTTGCACTGGGAAATCAGGAGAAATAGCATGTGGTGAAACAAAAGAGTTATGCAGCGAACAGATACGCTGTCAGTGTAAATAATCAAACAATACAAAAAAGCCCATAATCGTATGAAAGAGGGCTTTTTGTTTTTTTGGCTATTTTATAACCTCTTTTACGAGTGCCTCAAATACTTTTGGTTCATTTTCAGCCAAGTCAGACAAAGATCTGCGATCAAGCCTAATTTCTTTGTCTCTCAAGGCTTTCATGAACTTGCTGTAGGTTAAACCGTTTTGCCGCGTAGCAGCATTGATTTTGATATTCCACAAACTTCGAAAGGTAGATTTTTTCTTCTTCCGATCGCGATATGCATGCGCACCCGCTTTGATTGCTGCTGTTGTTGCAAGCTTGATTTTTTTCTTTCGGCCCCAGCGGTATCCTTTGGTTTTCGCAAGCAGGTTCTTTCGCCGCTTAACGTGTGTTGTGCCTCTTTTAACTCTCATATCTTTTTAAATTTCTAAATTCTAAATTCTGATTCCTAAACAATTTCTAATTTCCAAATCCCAATATTTTAAATGTCTTTCGTCCTACGGGCGATCACCCGAAGGGTGAGAATTTGAAATTTTGGTTATTTAGATTTGTTTAGAGTTTCGGATTTTGGGCTTAGAATTTTTATCTATAGGGTGTTAATTTTTTTATTGCTCGATGTTCAGTCTTATGCGCTGCGACGTCTCTTCGTTTACGTTTTTTAATCGTTCCGGTTTCGCGTGCGTTGAAGTGATCCTGGCCAGCTTTGCGGCGTAAGATTTTCTTTGCACCAGTATAGCGAATTCGTTTCTTGGTTGCTTTATGTGTCTTGAGTTTCGGCATAGTGATTATTATTAACTGATGTTTACTTTGTTTATTAAGAGTACACGACAGCTTGTGTGGTGTACAGTGAATTTGTAATGGAGAGTATTTCCGCTACTTCTTGCCAAGCAGCATTGAAAGTCTATTGCCCTGTCGCTCGATCGGTTGTTCAGAAGAAAGCGTTACTTCTTCTGAAAGAGCTTCATTGAAGGATTTCATAATTTGTCGTGCACGATCGGCGTGTGCGCGTTCCCGTCCTCGTAAGATCAATTCTACTTTTACTTTATTACCTTTGTCTAGAAATTTAAGCGCTTGATTTTTTCGTAGATCGAGGTCATGAGGGCCAATTTTCAGTGTCAAACGAATACCTTTTACTTCTACCTTTTTCTGCTTTGATTTCTGCTTGCGTTCCTTTTTCTCTTGTTGGTATTGGTATGCGCCAAAGTTCATGACACGACATACGGGTGGTTGGGCAAGGGGAGAAACTTCAATAAGATCAAGCTCTCTCTCCTCGGCGAGTTGTCTCGCTTTGTAGATATCCATGACGCCGAGCTGATTTCCCTCATCATCAATAACCATTACTTCTGGTACATTGATTTGAAGATTCACCCGAAGGCGTTTTTTAACGACCCGCTTGGCGGGTCTTCGTTTTCTACTAATTGTTTTGATTGTTAGTAGTTAGTTGGTTGGTGGAAGCGAGGGGTATTGCACCCCTGTCCATGTTTCACTTTACAAAAATATCTACAAGCGTAGTTTATTTTGTAATGTCAGATACTGAGTAAAAAATAAACAAAATCCCAACATCCTAGTCTTCATTAATGGTTCGATATCCACGAAAAGACTAACGTAAAGTATCTAGTCCGAAAAATGGCGCCTTACGATCCGTATCGGACGTCTGGTAGGTAAGACGGTAGTTGATTTTTAGGCAACTACTGGCGCAAAAGAAGGTGCAAGTGCATCCGCAAATGCAGTCTTCACTTTGCTGACAAATGTTTTGGCATTTGTAAATTTCTATTGCCAGTTTAACGTCGTATGAATAGAATAGGACGACTTGCAATTTCTATAAATGTGCGACTGTCGATTTTAAACGCTCCCATGAAAGCATCGAAAACCACTTTTTTAAAAGAGGTTTTCGATGCTTTCCGCAAACTGTTTGTATCGCTCATCTCAGGGAGATTTTAAATTGAAAATCTCGAGACCCCCGATTCGCGATTTCGGAGTTTATATCTTGTTTCTTATGAGTTGTTCGATCTGGCGTTTTGCGTCACGCTTTTTGATAGTTTCACGCTTATCATGAAGCTTTTTACCACGGCAAATACCGAGCTCTAGCTTGACAAGACTCCCTTTAGTATAAACAGAAAGTGGGAGAACTGTCAACCCTTTGGTACTTAAAGTGCCAATCAAAGAGGCGATTTCCTTACGGTGTAAAAGTAACTTACGATCATGAGTTGGACTGTAATTGCGTTGAGATGAAGCCATTTTGTAGGGGCTGATATGCGTATTAATAAGCCAGAGTTCATTTTTTCGCGTTGTTACGTAGCTTCCCCTAAGGTTGATTTGTCCTGATTTGATAGCTTTTACTTCAGCGCCACTCAAAACAACACCAGCTTCGAATTTTTCTAAAACTTGGTAGTCGTGGAATACTCGTTTGTTGGAGGTTATTTTAGGCACAATTTTATTATAAGGTAACTAGTGGTGTATGCAAGCTCGCCTGAGGCATCCTTTTTTGATATACTAGACACATGAACGTGCAACAATATTTACAAAATAAGCTTGCAAAGATAGTGGCAGCATCATGGCCGATTGTCAAAGAGCAGCCAGTTGATTTTGAGGTGAGTTACCCTCCGGACGATCGTTTTGGTCATTATTCTGCAAATATTGCCATGAAACTTGCCTCGGTACTCCGCCGAAAGCCGATGGATGTTGCCGAAGACATTATTGCACAATTTGGCCGGAGCCCTGCTGTTAGCAAGGTCGAAGCGGTACAGCCAGGATTTATAAATTTTTACCTGAATGAAAAATGGCTCCTGAGGCAGGTTACCGAGATTCTTAAACAGAAAAAAAGATACGGCAAAAGCGTTCTTGGTAAAGGCAAGCGTGTGCAGGTTGAGTTTATTTCAGCAAATCCGACGGGTCCGTTGCATATTGGTAATGGGAGAGGAGGATTTGCCGGTGATACGCTTGCAAACATCTTGAAACTCGCAGGGTATACCGTACAACGCGAGTACTATGTCAATGATATGGGTAAGCAAGTGAGCGTTCTTGCAGAGTCGGTATTGCGCAGGTACTGGAAGCATAACGGCATCACTATCGAGTATCCGGATTATTGCTACCAGGGAAAATACATTGATGAGCTGGCAAAAAAGTTATTCCTTCCAAATTATAAATTGGGTAATTCAGAAAAGCTTGAGGTGGTACGGGAAAAAATTAAAGGAAGAATTCTCCAACGCATGATCAGCTCTATCAAGAAGTTGACAGATAAAAATCTTGGCATCAAGTTCGACAGGTGGTATTCGGAAAAATCATTGTATACATCCGGTGTCGTTGACAAGCTCCTTGAGGAATTAAAGAATCGTGGTTTGCTGTACAAGTCAGAGGGCGCAATATGGCTACGAACAAAACGGTTTGGAGATGATAAAGACCGTGTGTTAATAAAAGCAAATGAAGAGCCGGTATATTTTCTATCTGACGTGGCGTACCATTGGGAAAAATTTATAAAAAGAAAGTTTGATATCGTTATCGATATACTCGGCGCTGATCATCACGGCTATATTGGTCGTTTGCAGGCTGTGATGAAAATGTTTCATTTTGAAAGCAGACTAGATGTTATCATCGTACAGCTCGTTCGATTGATTCACGAGGGCAAGGAAGTGAAAATGTCTAAGCGTTCTGGTACGTTTGTCACACTTGAAGAACTTATAGATGAGGTTGGAATTGATGCAGCTCGATTCTTTTTTCTGATGTATGATTTTAATACACATATGGATTTTGATCTTGATCTGGCAAAGAAACAGACTAAAGACAATCCTGTGTATTATGTTCAGTATGCGCATGCACGGATCTGTAGTATAATGAGGAAGACCAAGGGGTTGAAACTGACTAAGTCGGATCGACGCGCTGTCATTGAGAAGTCAGAAGTTGCGCTTTTGAAAACCTTAATAAAATGGCCTGAATTGGTCGTTGATATTTCAGGAAATTATCAGGTGAATAAATTGCCGTATTATGCCATCGAGGTTGCAACCAAGTTTCATGATTTTTATACCAAGTGCAGGGTGATAAACGGTAAGCAGGTTAACGAGCGACGTTTGCATATCACTAATGCAGCGCAGACAATATTGCAGAATGTATTAAGCGTTATGGGCATTAGAGCGCCACAGCGAATGTGAAATATCATGTAGCCTATAGCTTATAGCATATGGAAGCAGGTAAGTTACTAACTATATGCCATGAGCCATACGCTATTAGCAATAAAAAAATGAAAATTGGAATCGATTGCAGAACAATACTCAATCCAAAGCTCGGTGAACGTGCCGGGGTTGGGCATTATACTCATTATCTCGTCAAGAATATTATCAGATACGATAAGCGGAACGAGTATGTTTTGTTTTTTGACTGGCGTTTTCGTGACATGAAAGAATTTGAGCGGAAAAATGTTACCGTTAAGAATTTTCCATTCTCACAGTATAATAAATATTTACCATTCGCATACTCACATATGCTGATTTCGGCATATCTGGTAAAAGAAGGGTTGGATTTATTTCATTCGCCAATATCTTCGTTGCCATTGACGTATCCGAAGAAATCGATTATTACCGTACACGATCTGGCGATTTACAAAAATCCGGCATGGTTTCCATCACAAATTTTTAGTACGAAATTGCTCGTACCCCAAAGTCTGCGCAAGGCTGATAAGATCATTGCTGTTTCAGAGAGCACGAAAAAAGATTTGAAACACATTTTTAATGTACCAGCCAAAAAGATTAAAGTGATTTATGAAGGCGCAACAGTTGAAAAAATTCACGTAAAAAATAAAGGGATCGATAACCTGAAACGCTTTAAACTGTGGCCAAAATTTATTTTGTTTGTTGGTACACTCACCCCGCGCAAGAATATTGTAAACTTAATCAGGGCATATAAACAGCTCCTTAAGATGGAACCTGGATTTGCGGAATATCAACTGGTGCTCGCAGGCGCAAAAGGATATCAAAACGATAAGGTATTTGATGAGATTAAGGAACAAAAACTCAAAAAGCAAATTCACTATCTTGGGTACATAACACACAATCAAAAAATGGAATTAATGAAAAAAGCGACCTGCTTTGTATTTCCCTCAAGTTACGAAGGCTTTGGACTTCCTGTTGCTGAGGCAATGGCGCTTGGAACACCTGTTATTACGAGTAAGGCGTCGTCATTGCCAGAGGTGGCCGGTAAAGCAGCTCTTTTGGTGGATCCGGAACATGAACATGAAATCGCAAAAGCGTTTAAAAAAGTACTGTCAGACAAGAAGTTGCAGGCTCGTATGATTGAAAAGGGCAAAAAGCAGGTTAAGCTTTTTTCCTGGGAGAAGTGCGCAAAAGAAACTATCAAGCTTTATGAGAGTCTGGAAAAGTAATGTGGTATCGAGATGTTGACGGTGGCGTTGTCGTGTCAGTAAAAATTATTGCGGGAGCAAAAAAGAACGAGATCGCCGGTGTACGCGGCGATTTTTTGGTAGTGAAAGTTACTGCGCAGAGAGTAAAAGGGAAGGCAAATGAGGCGTTGGTCAAACTTTTGTCCAAAACGTTTGAATGCAATAAAAAAGACATCAGGATCGTAAAATGGGAAACTCAATCGAAAAAATTAGTATTTCTTCCGGTTTCTTACGATAGCTTTTTAAAGCAGCTTTAAAAAGCCCTATAGGTGTTGATGAGGTATTTTAAATTGCTGATAGATTACTAAAAGAGACGTATAATAATTATCACAATCGCAGCAATAACCGCTACGCATGGAATTGTGATAATCAACGTAATGACAATATTACTGACAGTTTTCCATTTTACATCCATTAAGTTATTACTCGCTCCTACGCCCATAATGGAGGTCGCGATGACATGAGTGGTGCTAATTGGCGCTCCAATCAAGGATATGACGGATGTTACGCCGGCGGATGATACCTCTGCTATGAGACCGTGGATGGGTTTCAGTTTGAAAATATTTTGCCCTAATGTTTTGATGACCTTCCATCCGCCGGCAGCCGTTCCCAATCCCATCGCAAGGGCGGCGGACATCATTACCCAGAGCGGTACTTCAAAAACAGACATTGTGCCGTAACTAAAGAGGGCCAGTGAGATGATTCCCATGGCATTTTGGGCATCATTCATGCCGTGTGAAAAGGATAGACATGCTACTGAGAGTATATGCAGTTTTTGTGCTCGTTTGTTAATTTTACTAGGGCGTGCTTTTCTCAATATCCAAGCAACGCCGATAAAAAGAAAATGCCCTGTAATAAAGCCAACGATAGGAGATAGGATCATTGCGATGATAATAAGCCAGACACCCTTCATCAGCACGACTCCAAGTCCAGCGAATACTATGCCAGCTACTAGGAGAGCTCCGACTAAGGCGTGGGTTACGCTGATCGGTATACCAAGAAAACTTGCAACAGCGGTCCAGATCGTTGCGCCAAGAAGAGCAGCAAGCACGATTCTTTAATTCCTCAAGGAGCTTGTCAACGACACCGGATGTATACAATGATTTTCCCGAATTAGACCCCGATCGTCAGATAGTGACCGTTGCAGAATCCTTTGTTTATTGATGAATCAAGACAAATATTCAAACTGGGCTTGTACCAAAAGCTCGGGTTTTTACGCTTCAAGGGCATATCTTGTCAAAAGAGTTGTTTTTGGTTAGAATAGACTCATTCTATGAACAAGCAAGAGCACAAGGACAATCGACCAGACTTTCCAAAAATGGAGGAGGAGGTACTTTGGTTCTGGGAAAAAGAAGAAATATTCAAAAAAACCTTAGAAAAAACTAAGGAGGGGAAGTCATTTGTTTTTTTTGAGGGGCCGCCGACTGCCAATGGCAAGCCGGGCATTCATCATGTACTCGCACGCGCGTATAAGGATATTGTCTTGCGGTACAAGACAATGCAGGGCTTTTTTGTTGAGCGAAAAGCTGGCTGGGATACACATGGTTTACCAGTTGAACTTCAGGTTGAAAAAGAACTGAATATTTCCGGCAAGCCGGGTATTGAGAAATACGGCATTGCTGAGTTTAATGAAAAATGTAAAGAAA
>CAZBNI010000030.1:0-7401 GCA_964493105.1 uncultured Gammaproteobacteria bacterium | reverse complement strand
CGAGAAACAGTTATGGAAAAAGCAATGGAGTTTGATCATATTCATCACTATGGTGATGTGGGGGAATTTGAGATCGATGGGAAAAAGATCGGGGTGGTTCATTATCCGGAAAAGGCGAAGGAAATGGCCGAAAGCGGCAAGTATGGATTAGTTTTTTATGGACACAACCATAAAGCATGGGAAGAGACTGTTGGCGCCACACAACTCGTAAATCCAGGCACTCTTGCAGGGCTATTCGCAAAAGCCACGTTTGCAGTGTATGATACCAGTACAAATACGTTAGAATTAAAAATCCTTGAACAATTATGACCTATCGGAAAGTAGCGTTTGAAGCAGCGCATTTGGCTGGAAAACGGCTGATGAAATATTATCATCATCTGAAAAGGGCCGAGATTTACAAAAAGAGTGTTTTTGACTTGGTGACCAAAGCTGATTTGGAAGCAAACCAAATTATAATAAAAACCATAAAAAGATATTACCCAAACCATGATTTTCTCAGCGAAGAAACTGGACTTGAAGATAATCCGGACGTGTATGAATGGGTCATTGATCCTTTGGACGGAACATCGAATTACGTAATCGGCAGTCCAATGTTTTGTATTGCGATCGCATTGCGTAAACAAAGTCAGATTCTTTTAAGCGTTCAGTACACTCCTGTTACTGATGAATTGTATTATGCCGAGCATGGAAAGGGTGCGTATTTGAACAACATCAAGCTATCGGTGTCCAGAACAACAAAGTTATTGGATTCGATGATTACGTTTGCACGCTCAAAGCATCCACAGTCCCGAAATAAATACGTTCAGGTACAGAAGGAGCTTCAAGGAAAAGTATTGAATATGCGTCACTTCGGTTCTACGGCACTGACACTTGCGTATGTTGCAGCTGGTAGAGTTGCAGGGGGTATCGTAATGCCTCCGGGGATTACATCATGGGATATCTTACCGGGGGTGCTATTAGTACGTGAGGCCGGAGGGACGGTAACTGATCTTGAAGGTAAACGATGGACATCCAAGAGTCAGGGTATAGTCGCAACCAACGGTAGGATTCATAAGCAGCTTTTAAATATTATTCAGTAATGCAAACGATTAGCGGAAAGGTAATTCATGGAGATCGTCTTGGTAAAAAGCAGGGATACCCTACTGCAAATTTTTCACGACGCGTTTTGGTTGGAAAAAAAATAAGCAATGGCGTCTATAGTGCAACAACGACTATCCGCAGTAAACAGCACCGCGCACTCGTAATTATTGGCACTCCCAGCATCACCCGTCGTACCAAAGGCAAGGTTGAGACCTATATCATTGGGTTCCATGGAAACCTGTACAATAAAAAAATAACGGTCGCGATTCTTAAAAAAATACGAGCGCTGAAAAAGTTCGACAGTATTGCATTATTGCAAAAACAGATACAGCGTGATATTACGGCTGCAAAGAAATAAGATACTATCGAAATGAAAACGCCTCATAATACAGAGAGGAGTTTTTTATTTATACTCTGGGAAATGTTTAATCGGCCATTTATCTTTGGCGCTGAAGTATCGGAGATCTTCGATGCCAATTTTTCCAATATAGAGTTTTTTAAGCTCATCAAGCCCCTTGTCACGGACAAGTTGTCGTATATGCTGATAGCCAACAAAGTACAGTAGGTCTTTGGTAAAGGTACCGTGCGTGCTCGTGTCCTGCAATCCGCGTTTTACTCTGACGCAGGTATTCCAAGCCCGTTCTTGATCAACATCATACGCTTCGACAAGATGATGAAATAGTTCTGCAAATGAAGTCGTCATTCCGCGAAAAATCGCAATGATGTTTAGTGCTGGTGAAAAGTGTTTATCCCCTAACGGTAAATTGAGCCTTCTCTGATTATAGATTGCGAGACCTTCTTCGGTCAGCAAATATCCTGCTGTGCCGTGTTGTAATATGCTATAGAGTTGTTGTCGTCCATTTTCAAGGCGAAAAATGTGTGTTTCGATCTCGTGCGCAATAAGGGCATGCAGTCTGTTTTCACTGATTTTCGCCTTTTTATTGATCATGATCGTATTTTTTTTATTAATCTGCATTCCTGAGGTAGCCACTTCAAGCACTTTAATCTTCCATGCAGTGAGTTTGTGTTGGTCTAGGTACGCATTAACTCTTCTGATGACTTCTTCGAGACGCAGCTTTTTACTTTTATCTTTTTGGAACGTTTCGTTTTTTATAAAACTAATCGCTTGGTTATATTGATATTCCGTAACTGATCCGTAGATTGAAGCAGCGTGCTGCATCGCATCTAGCTCTCCAATATGATCTATAAGTGAGAGTTTGTGATTGATTTCGTCTATTTTTTTTATGTAGAGCGGTAGCAGCGGATGATCAATTTGTGTTGGTAGTTTTTTCAGTTCGTTTCGTAAATATCCTGTGTCGAATGATGGTTTGTTGTATATAAAACGAGGCGATTGATCCGGGTGTTTAAAAAAGTTTTTTCGCTCTTCCGCTAGATTAGTCGGTTTGAGGAGTGAGAGTAGGATGATTTGATCATTAATGGAACATAATTTTTTATCGAGATTTTGTAAGATTTTTTCTTCGCGTGTTTCAGAATATGCCTTTGAGCTGGTTGGTTGTGGAGTTGCCGTTACATCAATCAAAAAATCAGAAAGATGTTTTGCCGATAGGATTGCTTTGTAAGGAGCTTCACCGAGGTCTGCAAAGGAAAAAGGAATTTTTACTTTTTTATCTAAAATTTTGATAGTTGCAAGCTTTGATTGTGGATCCAGACCAAGATGAGAATCAAGCGTGCTATATTCATGGTGTGGATCAATTTTTGCCAGAATAGGTCCAGTTTGTGCGTTAACAACGCTTACATATTCAAAAAGGCCTATGGTGGATTTATAGGTATTTGTTTTTGAAGTCGTTTCTTGTTTTACAATTCTTGTAAAAAGCGCTCTGCCAAGTTTGACGCCTTCTGCTGGTGATACAACTTTGATATCAGCTAGTTTTTCAAGTCTTTTTCTGAGCAGTGCCTGGTTTGAAATCTGAATTGCCAATCCAGCACGTACATTGAGTTCTAATATTTTGATTCCGCTTTTCGTTTGAGCAATATCTACGGCAAGGTATCCGATTTGTGTAAGGTGCTGCGTTTTGGACGCAGTGATAAGTACTTCGTTCCAATCGGGTATTACAATGCTTCGTACCGACTCGTCATTTGGCAATTTTTTTATCAGTTTGTTGTGATGTACGCCAAAAGTTGTTTTACCCGTCCCAATATCAATACCTAGCCCGATAGCGCCGAGGTGAAGATTGGCCTTACCTTTTGATTCGGGAGTTGGAAGGCGCAACATTGCAATTACTGGCACGTATTTAAAGACAATAATGCGTATGTCTGGCAATCCCCTTTCGGCATATTTAATAAAGTAACTGTGAGTTTGGAGGCGTTCCTCAAAAATGATTTTATCACGCAGTCCGGAAATAGCGTATTTGCCGTCCAAAATGCTCATACAGTGCTCATACAGATCTCCCCACGTGTATGAGGCATCGTCTACATCGATAAAATTTTCACCACGCCGGTCTTTGATTGCAATAATCCCCTCGCCACCGTAGCCACGATTTGGCTTGATAACAAAGTTTTTTGGCAGCGTTCGAGGATTGAAATTGCGCAGTTCCTTCAACGATTGTATGGCAACATACAACTTTGCCGTCCCGATACCACGAGCCTGCATAAAGTGCTTTGAGTAGATTTTATCATCTGCTAATTTTTTATTTGCATTTGAGTTGTATTTTGTTAGATACAACAAATTACGGGCGTTCATCCCGAGAATATCAGCTGATTTTGAAAAGAGTGCCATACTGGATTACTGTTATTCCTCGATATGTTTTTCTTTGAAAAGGCTCCGGAACCGAATGTACTCAGTGAAGCGCAAGCCACTAAATTTTCCCAAGAGAATTATGCCCAAAAGCGGTACGATAATTAACTCGGGCCATGACATTATTAAATTGGTAAATTCAGTCCACACGACAATATAGTAAGCCGCGATAGCGATGAGAATAGTTTTAATTGCACCGTAGAGCGCTTCACTTAAACCCTCTTCTGATTGTGCTGATAAAAATTTTTCAGATACAGTTGACATTACGAGCATTGGAAAAATGGCCAGCGAGATTGCGAGCGATACGCGATAATACGATAAGAACCAGATTAGGCCTAAAAAGGATAATGCAATTGCGGATAGAATGAGACTTGTTTTTGGTATATAGAGTAACTTAAATTTGTTGAGTATTGTTCGGAGTAAATAACTCACCGTGACAACTATAATAAGCGTTCCGATCCCGAAATAAATGCCAAGAATAAGCAGCGATAATGCGATTACGGAAGGAGTATAGATACCGAATGCCGAGATGCCGATCACCTGTCGAATAAAGGTAATGATGAATGCAATAAACGGGAAAGCGAGTAATAGGTAAATGGTGTTGGTCGGGACTCCTTTTGCGATAAAGGTCGTGATTGCATGTGAGAGGAAAAAGGCGCTTGATTTTTCACTACGGTCGTCAATGATACGGTATTCAATTGCACGCTGGTCAAGGTTTGTGGTTACTAGATTGTAGTCTTTTGTCTCAAAGATTGGATTGAGGGATTCCGGACGCGTTAGAAGGATATTTTTTGGTTGTAGGACTTGAAACGATTGTTGCGTGAGATCTGCGGATAGCGCAATGTTTTCATTGGTAATTTTTACGAGGAGTTTTTCTTTGAGGTTGATAGTTTTATCTTCCTTAAGGTTTTGCCAATAACGCGTAAACGCCTGAAGCCCGAGTGATGCGTCAGTATAAAAAATCAGCGCATCAGCATCCTTGATAAATCCAGTTTCCTCACCAATACGGGGCACAAGTTTTTCTTCGGTTAAAAAACCCGTCTCCTCTTCGAGCGCTGAGATGACTTTCAGGAGCACGCCGTTATTTGCTGCTTGGTCAACGATCAGCTGGAAACCTTCGGAAATATTTTTGTCGGTCATCATGAGCACTTGCTTGTCGTATGCAAATACTTCTTTATCGATTGTAACACTGAATTCACCCTGTTGGATTGTTAACATTACGCGATGTATACCAGTACGCTTAAATTCACGAACGACCTCTTTACCATATTGAGGAATTTCAACATCTGAAAAATCCCATCGGTACGTTGGAGTTATTTCTGCAGAAATAAGTTGTGAATCTGATGCGTCAAAAAGCGTTTTTTTGTTTACGAAAATAAAATCCTCTGAAAGTATTTTAGGGACCAATTCGTCTACAAGGCTTATTTCTGTCCGGTCAGTAGTTTCTTCTGTGGGTTCTATTGGCAGTAATTCATCAGTTTGAGCAATAACTGGCTTGACAGTAGCGCCGATGAGTAGCGTGGTAATTATTGGGATGAGAAAAAGTCGTTTCATATATTATGTCGTAGGTGTAGCAGCGCGAAGCGTGCGAACAAGCTCACGATGCCATGTTTTATAATAACGCGGCCATTCTGGATAGGGAAGCCCTGGCTGTGGATTAATTTCAATCAAGTACGGTATACCATTTTCAAACCCCAAATCAATCGCATAAATACGGTGCCCATATCGTTTGAAACGTTTATCAACTGCGTTGATAATGGGTTTTACAGTTTGTGGGATATTCTTTTTTTCGATTTCTTTCATGTGTCCACCTCGAGCGATATTTGCTCGATACGAACCTTTTTTTGGTATTCGAATGTAGGTCTGAATGATGCGTCCATCCATGATGAGAATCCGCATATCATGCAACGTGTGGTGAATACCGGGAATACCTTGTGATGTATCGATAAATTCTTGCAGGATACCATTGTATTGTTTCATGTGTTTTGCCATTTTTCGCTTTGGTCGTATCACGATTCCTTTTCCCTCGGCCCCTTTGAGCGGTTTAAATACTGCTATCGGCGTCCGTATCCGAGCGAGATATTTACCAAAGTCAGCACGTGACTTGATACGGTAAGTCGGCTTCATGAATTTTTTAAAAATAGTGTAGTTTTTCCATTTATCATGTGTGACCTGATACAGTTGCCATTTATTGATCATATTCCAACTTCGTCCACCATTCGCATAGAGCGTTGTTTTATTGTAAATAATTCGTGCGTAGATTGGTTCGTGGTGAGGAGTAAATGCGCCTTTGTGAAAACGGAATCCTTTTTTAAAACCACCTTGGCCGATGTACGTTTTTTTATCACGAACATAGTACACGGCGAAATAACGCTCAGCGTATTTCATAAAATCAGAATATGATTTTCGATACTGAGTAATATTAAAAGGATACTCATGAAGCGTTCCGGGCGGGTGGATGATAACGAGATTCGGTTTATTATCCGTAAATCGTTGTTCTTTTCGTATGCTCATAAGTTGTGGTTATTCTCAATTGCTGCGGGAGACCCCGTTAAGCCCTCACTATGTTCGGACAAACGGGGCAAGGACTATCAGTAGTTACAGTAAGTTAATGCCGGAGGCCGGAATCGAACCGGCACGGAGTTTCCTCCACAAGATTTTAAGTCTTGCGTGTCTACCTAGTTCCACCACTCCGGCATAGATTTGTATATAAGTATATAATTATAAATGGTTGTCAATCGGAACGTTCAGCAAGCGCGCCCGCCTGCTTTCGCCTTTGGCGAAGCCAATGGCGGGCAGGTATGCCAATGTAGTTTATCCTGATGCATATCAGGGCCACCGCGGCTTATTTTTGTTGTATGATATCAAAGATTACGATTCCTAGTGCAACTGCAACATTTAATGATTCCTTCTGACCACGCATTGGTATTTCCACTGTCTGATTGCATTCATTGAGGAGTCGCTTGGGAATTCCACTTACTTCATTGCCCACAAGTAGTGCCAGTGGAAATTGTGGCTTCAAAGTATTGTAAGCGATGCTTGTTTTTGATTGTTCGAGTGCAATTATAGTATAACAATCAGCACGGAGTTTTTGAAGTATCGGTTTTGTTTGTTTTGTTTTTTTAAATAGAATAAATTGCTCAGCACCAAGTGCTACCTTATCAATTTTTGGGTGCGGAGGCGCTGGCGTGATGCCACATAGATAAATTTTATTCACACCGGCAGCGTCAGCAGTTCGGAATATTGCTCCAACATTGAATCTGCTTCGGATGTTGTACAAAATAAGCACGAGCTCATTCATATGCTTTTCAGGTGCGAATTTTTTCAAAAAATGGAGCGAGAGAGGGGACTCCTTCTCCTCCTACGAAGCCTGCGGCCCTTACTTCATCTCCTTCTCGGAGCGCTCGGGTCCGCTTCGAGCCCCTTGGACATAAAAGAGAGAGTACTGATAGGGTGAGGTTATGGTGTTAAGAAATGATTGTTGGAGCGAGAGAGGGGACTCGAACCCCCGACCTTCTCCTTGGCAAGGAGATGTTCTAGCCAACTGAACTACTCTCGCGCGGGTT
>CAZBNI010000029.1:0-7408 GCA_964493105.1 uncultured Gammaproteobacteria bacterium | reverse complement strand
AAGGTTACTGGGCTTCCTCTTTCTGAACTATTTACACTCAGTCTATCCAACGATGATTTTGGCACGCCACTTGGCGCTGTTGTTTCTGATGACGACGGTTCGTCAGATCTCTGGGGCCTAACTATTGCTCCTCGTCGTTACTGGCAGGAACTAAGCACCGAAGCTTTACTTTCCATCATCGCGCAAGAACACGCCCACGGTGAGTGTACCGAATTTCCCCTACTGATGAACGAACTCACTGAAAAGGTTCAGCAGATCAAAACCGACTTTGCACATGAAGGACCAGAAGCAATTGCCATGCGTCAAAATCGTATACGTGAAGACTACGAGCTTGGCAAAGGTCTTATCATCGGCATTGCTAGCTGGAAGCTTCACTGCGACCTTATCGCAATCAACCGATTGCGTAGTCAGGGTTTGCCGATCCAAGGACAATTGGAATGGCTACAAGCAGAATTTGAGGAAGAAGGAAGACAACCACTTCTGCGCTCGCGCAGAAACGCAAGACAATGGCTCGTTAGAGTAAGAATACTGCACTCACGTCTTATAATTACGAATACCCAGCGCTCGTCTAAAGAAGCGGCTTGTATCCGAAATTATATCAAAGACTTAAGTGGCAGAATTCTTTCAAACCAAACCCCGCAAACCTAAGTAATCAAAGTATTACAAAGGAAGGCGGGGTTTTCTTAATTGACAACAAACAATGAATCTTGCTAAGGTTACCCAATTACAAAAACAAACAAAGCAGCAATTAACATTTCAATCCTCCAAGGAGGGAAATCATGAAAAAATGGATAGTCCTTACAGTTCTTGCTCTTGTGTGCGTATTCGCACACGGAGTCTTGGCACAGCCGTACGGAAGTGGCAATGCCGAATCGAGCTACCGCTCGATTACCGATTTCCGGCTTACAACCGGGTTTGACTGGTGCGATCGGTTTATGCAGGATGATAACCGAGGAACGTACCGTTCATACAGCGGTAATTTGTCAATTTCATCAGGGCATTACACACTGGTTAGCTACCAAGTAACAAGCAACGACTACCGCGGAGTTGACCTCTCTGGACTTGAAGCAAACCGAAGCACTGTATCATTTGGTGGCACAGTACCGGTTTCACGGAAATTCAAAATACGCACGGTCCACAATTCATGGGTCACGTATGATACCGACGAGACAATACAGGCAGCCGGTGCATACCTTGACCTTTCGCTTCCAAGGCAGTGGCGGTTCGAATATGGCATGGAAACGTTTTTCCGGCAGGCGCCAGAACTCTATTATCTGATGCTCGAACGAAAATTCGCCTACCAATCAACAACGATGTCGCATGTAATGCCTGCCACAGATGCACCATTGCCTAGCTATGTGTACAGCGGCTATTCAAAGCATTACGTGCAAGAACCAGGCGAAGAGCACCATTTCAACGACCGAATTATGTTGAGCGGAAGTATTCCGATCGGTCCTGTTCGACTCGGGATGGGTATCAGTCACCGTACTGACTCGCTCACCTGGAGCAGCGCCACGCGGGCCTGGAGTATCGCGTTCGGCATTCCATCATCAGGTGATTCAACGTCATTGTCGCCAACGCTTTACGCGAAATTTAGCTATAAGCCGCGCAGCAAGCACCTGCACCTGATGGGTTCATTCTGGGGCAACTACATGCCGGATATAGTCATGAATATGATGTTTCGATTCAATTTTCGTTCACTCCTGTCGCCGACACGGGTTGTGCACAATCAGAACTTTTACATCCGTGCACAGAATATTCATACGCAGGAACACGGTCGAATCGGCTGGTACGCTGTGTACTTTGAATTCAATCCAACCAACTATCTGACTAGCAAGAGTTTCAAAGGAGCCGTTTATTACACACACACCAACTGGAAAAAACAGCCGTTCATCGGCTACATATACTCACACCAGGAGGATGTGACATATAATTTCATAGCACACAAGCTCGAAAGCCCCGGCCACCAGCAACATATCATTGACGCCGGTTTGCGAATTGGCAATTCACGCTTGAGTACCAACATCGCTCTTGGAAAAACCGGCCTTGAAGGAGGATCTCTCTCCGCAACCATGTGGTTCTAGGAAAGAGCTACAAACATTACCAAACGGCATCCCGCCATATTAAGGGATGTCGTTTTATTTCAAAAAACCACTCCTGCGAGCGGTCTTCATTTTCTTCCTGCTTCAAAATTCGGCCGGCTGCCGCGTTTAATTTTATCATAGAGAAAATTCGGAATCCCAATATCGCCCAAAAAAATCTTTCCGCTCACCACTTGCCCGGCCTTTGCTTTGAACGCTTGTTTGGGCAACGCTAACGTCAAGGTTGCAATCGCACGTATAGTTGGCTCGAAACACTTCCCGGTTGTTGAATCTAGACCCGATGGAATATCATAGGCGATTATCTTAGCTGGTACTGCATTCATCAATTCAATGAGTGCCTTAAAATCTCCGCGTGGCGAGCCTTTGAGATGATAACCGATCAATGCATCAATCAAATAATCCGCAGTACCAATTAATTGCATTACTTTCTTTTTCTGGCGTGAAAACAAGATAATATCTGCTTTCATTTTTTGTAGTAATTCCAAATGATGTTGTGCGTCAATGCTCATTTTCCGTGAGGTTAAAACAATCGACACCATCCAACCACAGTTGATTAAATGCCGCGCCGCGCATAATCCATCACCGCCCTTATTTCCCTTGCCGACAACTATTACTATTTTCTTGTTTTTTTGAATCCGCAATGCCCAAAAAATATCCAATATATGAAAACCGGCAAGCTCCATCATTTGGCGGGTTTGTAATCCATACTGAACTGCCAGCAGGTCAATTTTTTCCATTTGTTTCTCGGTAGCGTACATCATACAATCCTTAACTAAAAAACGATGCTAATCTTCTACAATTTGAACTGATATCTACCTAGGTATTTGGGGAATATTCTCCTTGATTTGCAGCGTGTACCGCTTTCATGCGTTTTACAAATTCTTCACGCGCAGCATTCAGATTTTCAGGCTTTCCCGCCCATACCTTCAGCGCATCGCCCTGCAAAGCACGTCCAAATGAAAAACTAATTTTCCATGGCCCGAAATTATTTTTATTGACGGCGTTTAAATTAACCGTTGCTTGTTCAGATGTTTGGCCCCCTGAAAGGAAAACAATGCCTGGCACCTCTTCCGGCACTGAATTTTTAAAACAACGTAATGTTGCTTCCGCAACCTCCTCAGGTGTTGACTGCTGAGTGAATTCTTTGCTTGCAAGCACCATGCTTGCTTTGAGAATTACGCCTGTAAGCTCTACTTTATACCGCCTCAGCTCCTCAAACAATGCAAGATGGGTACGTGTAGTTACGTCCTCGGCGCGTTTAATGTCATGGTTACCCTTATCATATAGTACTTCCGGTTCCACAATAGGGACCATACCAGCTTCCTGAACCAATGCCGCATAGCGCGCCAATGCGTGTGCGTTGGCCGCAATACATTGTTCAGTTGGGAGAGAATCGCCGTCAATTGTGATTACCGCCCTCCACTTAGCGAATCTGCATCCAATTTTATGATATTCCTCCAGCCGGTCACGAAGCCCATCCAAACCTTCCGTTATTTTTTCACCCTCGAAAAAAGCCAAATCCTTTGCGCCTTTATCAACCTTGATACCGGGGAGTATATCATTTTGTTGCAAAAGTTCGACAAATGGAGTACCATCGTCCGCTTTCTGTTTGAGCGTCTCCTCAAACAGGATAACTCCGCTGATATATTCACCTATACTTTCGGTAGAAAAAAATACATTGCGGTACTGCCGTCTGGTTTCCTCGGTTGATTCCATACCGATGGAATCCAAACGCTTCTTGGCAGTTGGCGTACTTTCATCAGCAGCCAAAATGCCTCTATAATTAGATACTACTTTTTGGGCGATTGCTTGTATTGATTCTGACATAATATTTTTTTAATTGCTAATTAATAAATTCGGTCAATTATACCACTGACCTTCTTATGTTTTGCTTTAAACTCTTTTCGCACCCGGCCAAAACAAAATCCAAGCTGTTCATACAGCGCGACCTGATCAAGATCAACTGGCCGCTGCTGAATTGCTTCGGCAATGTCCATATAGGTAATCGTGCCTTTGCTGTAGCCAGTCACGGTTACACCATGCACCCCTTCGAATAACAAATACGCAGCTCCTGCACCGGCTTCCATTCCAAAATTTGCATCGTATGATGATGTAAAACCACACCGAATTAAATGACTCGGCACAACAACACGGACTTCAGGTAAATCATACTGCCCTTTAACAAACATGTCTTGATTTTTCATAAAGTCGTGAATTTCAGGATCATTTTTGAGCATTTTTTTTATCTCTTGGGCTACATATATACCTGCGCCTGCGAGTTTTTTATGGCCAAATGAATCAGTACCGGCCGATTCATCATACAGTTCCTCGCCAGAGGCATTCTTAATGCCCTCAGAAACAACAATCGTGTACGTACCCGCATTGATGTCGCTTTCAATAACACGCTTGGTATATACCTTTTTCATGTGCCGGTACACTTCTTTAAAATCGACCGGTATTTCGGGAATTAATATTGCATCGCACTCGCCAGCAACGCCGCCGCGGAATGCTACATGCCCTTCGTATCTTCCAAATGTATCAATGATCATTATACGGTTGTGCGTCCGCCCGGTTGTTTTTATATCCCGCACAAAATCAGCTACGCGCTCGATTGCGGAATCACCGCCGACTGAATACGGCACCAGGTTCAAATCCATTGTTTTTGGCGCATGGACGCACTTTATGCCATGCTTATCCAAATCCATCACCACACTTCCCGTATCATCACCCCCACTAATTACTAGTCCGTCAATACCAAATTTTTTCAATCCCTTCTTTATCCGTTCATACTTTGTATCATCATCAATTTTTGCGATCTTAACGCGTGAGTGACCCGCTTCAGAACCAGCCAGATTAATACTGAACGTATCGAGGCGTGACGGCGTTAATTCGACTATCAAATCCATATCAACAAGATTATAAAGTCCCGCATATCCATTTGGTATTACAAAAGCTTTAGCCCCTTTACGGTTCGCCATTTGCGCGACGCCTTTTACCACGGCATTAAGCCCTCCACAGTCACCGCCGCTTGTTATGATGCCTATGTTGTTCATTGATTTTTTCCTTAATAACAAATTCTAACGCTGGGTTAGGATACCATAGTATTAATTAATTTTGATATTATGCAGGTTCCTAATTTTCTAGGCTCCCAAAATCCTATTACTACGTATGCTGGGTGTTCCATAAAAAAACAGTAAATGGTTTATAGCCCAGGGGGAATCAGATATCTTGTAAGCTATGCCTCCGATCTGTGCTTTAAGGAGAGCATTGACAGGATGTTCTTTAACGTCACTAAAGGGCATGCTTTGTTTCTTACAAAGTTTCAGCTCGTCCATAGCTTCGCTGGTTGATTCTTGTCTTGTGTCACCGTAGCCGACAGCTAAAATGGCTCCTTTACGATTTTTTAATTCGCACGTCCATTCAATGTACAGTTTATATTATCTATGATTAAATGTTTAATTAACTTTCAGCAACGTGCCTTGCTCCGGAACTGAGAGCATCCGATACTCCTTGCTTTTCCCATCGGGTGCTTTCCTGCTTTTAATTTTGCAATTTTCTGCTTCTTGAATTCCTCCATTTCAGGACTATTTTTCATATCCTCTTATAATAGTTTAATTATTTACCTAAGGTTAGATTATGTCATGATAGTACTAACATTTTAGGATTATCTGTACACAGTCGTGATTTCACGAATGTGAGGAATTTTAATTAGACTGTTCATAAGGCTCTTGACAAAAAAAAGGTAGTATATTAGGGTAAAAGTAGTCCTTTATTACCTGGAAGTTCGCCACCGCAGATGTGGATTATGTCCCAGGATACAACCAAATAGTAAAATATTTTCGCTCATTCACTCTCTACAAAGCGTAGGGAGATTTTTTTATAGTAGACCACTCCCCCTCAAGGATGGCCTACTATTTTTAATACTTGCTCACCCACTTCATCGCGAGCAGCATTCCGAGCAATGTTCCAATGGCTGTAAGTACTGGATGTTCCTCTGACCATCCTTTTACAGCTTCGAGTGAATGATCCGCAACGTTCCTTAGGTCGTCCAGTGATTCATCTATGGAAGCCTGTCGCGTTTCACCATAGCCGACAGCGAGGATATTTCCTTTGCGATTTTTTAATTCGCACATCCATCCGCCATCGTCGGTTTTTTTACAATACGGGTGGTGTCCACGGGGCATCACGTACCTCCAATCTCAATGTACGGTTTATTTTTCTAAACTATTAATTTGAGCTGACTTAATATTTTCCTTTTCGATTTTTTACTTTATTATTGAATCTCGTTTTATATCCATTTTATTTCCATTTCACTTCTTTATAAAATCTTTTTCTCGTGCGAGCTTGATCTGCGAGGATACCATAGTATTTGGTATTAGCTAATTCTTTATGTTATGTTATTTTTTTTACTGCATCTATTATAGCACGAGACGAAATTCCCTCATAGTCCAACAATTCATCAGGTGATCCGCTCTTCGGATGCTTGGTAACTGCTAATAATTTCATTGGAATACACGTATCAACTAAAGCGTTTTGCACCGCACTACCGATCCCTCCCTCAGCATAGTGATCCTCAACTGTTATAATCGCACCTGTTTCCTGTACTGCCTTCCACAGCGTTGGAACGTCAACTGGCTTTACGCTATATAGGTCGATGACACGGATGTTAATCCCCTCTTTTTGCAATTCTTCATATGCCCGTAACGCTTCATGAACTGTTATGCCCGCTGCGACAACCGTAACAGCGTCATTCTCGCTTTGTTTCAAAATCTTACTGCCGCCGATTTTAAATTCTTCGTCAGGTGCATATAGAATCGGCGTATTGCCTCGAGTGGTCCTGATATAGATTAAACCCTTTTTCTTGGCCGCGCATTCAACAATCTTGTCCGTCGCAACGGCATCTGAAGGGTACAATACAATACTTTTATAAAGTGAGCGAAAAAAAGCAATATCACCAAGCGCCATTTGCGATGGTCCATCCTCGCCGATTGATACGCCGGCATGAGAGCCCATTATGTTGATATTAGGGCTTGAATACTGCGCCATCCTGATCTGGTCATGCGCACGTGCCAGAAATGCCGCAAAGGTGGAAATAAACGGCGTCTTTCCACGTGCTGAAAAACCAAGCGCAACACCAACCATATTTTGTTCAGCTATATACATTTCGAAAAAATGCTGCGGATACGCTTCTTGAAAATACATCGCAAAGGATGAATTACCCACTTCAGCGTCAAGCACTATCATTTCCGGATACTTTGGATGAAGCCGGACAAGCGCATTACCATATGCCTTTCGGGTTGTAATCG
>CAZBNI010000028.1:0-7520 GCA_964493105.1 uncultured Gammaproteobacteria bacterium | reverse complement strand
GAAGCCGGATCATCTCCAATTAAAATAATAGCCAATCCTGGCTTCGTAGATAAGCTTTCAACTTTTGTCTTGAGTGCACCCTTAAGTCCCTCTGCAATGCGTTTACCGTCAATAATCTGCATATTATGAGCTTATTGGTAAATCCTGATACAAAGGATATTTTTCGGTTAATTCAAGTATTCGTTTTCGGACACTCTTTTTGATTGATGCATTAGCTGGACTTTGGAGCGTATCAGCAATCAAGTCACCAACAACTTTCATATCGTCCTGTAAAAAGCCGCGTGTAGTTAATGCTGGCGTGCCAAGGCGAATGCCCGAAGGATCCATTGGCTTGCGCTGGTCAAAAGGAACTGTGTTTTTATTAACCGTAATTCCAACCTCATCAAGCACTGTTTCTGCTTCTTGGCCGGAAATATTCTTATTGGTCAGATCAATCAGGATTAAATGATTATCCGTCCCGCCGGAAACTAAGATAAAACCATTTTCAATCAACCGGTCTGCAAGTGCATGTGCGTTTTTAACGATTTGTTTGCCATACTTCTCAAAAGCAACGGTGCCTGCTTCTTCCAAAGCAACGGCAATCGCCGCAGTCTGGTGATTATGCGGACCACCCTGTAATCCCGGAAATACGCCGCGGTCAACCCGCTCAGCAAGGTTCCATTTTGATTCTGGATGAAACTTATCTTTGAGGCGGTCAGTCTTTCGTGGACACATAATAATCGCGCCACGTGGACCTCGCAAGGTCTTATGTGTGGTTGTGGTAATGACGTCAGCGTATTCGACGGGCGACTGATGCACTCCCGCGATAATTAATCCGGCAATATGAGCAATATCAGTTAACAAATATGCACCTACTTCGGCAGCGATTCTTCCAAATGCCTGAAAATCAATTTCACGCGGATATGCGGTAGCGCCGGCAATAATCATATGCGGCTGTTCTTTTTTTGCCAGACGCAGCACTTCATCATAATTAATCCTGTGTGTTTCCTGGTCAACGCCGTATGGTACAGAGTGATAAAATCGACCTGAAAAACTGACTCTCCAACCGTGCGTCAGATGGCCGCCATGTGTCAGGCTCATGCCCATTACTTTATCTCCAGGCTTTAATAAACCATAATAAACAGCCTGATTGGCTGGTGAGCCCGAATAAGCTTGTACATTGGCGTGTTCAACGCCAAAAAGCTTTTTGGCACGCGCAATAGCGAGCTTTTCAATAACATCAATATGTTCATTACCGCCATAATATCGTTTACCCGGATATCCTTCTGAATACTTGTTCGTTAATACAGACCCAAGCGCCTCCAAAACTGCTGGAGACACAAAATTCTCAGATGGAATCATTTCCAAACCATCCTGTTGCCGCTTTACTTCGTCGCTTATTGCGTTAAATACTTTTGTGTCTTCTTTGAGTGAGTTCATATATGTATTGTACTGCAAAAAATTTTAATTGTCATGCTGAGCGAAGTCGAAGCATCCCCTCCTCTTTGCGAAGGGATTTCTTCAGTCGCAAATGTTCACTCAGAATGACAAGTTAGAATACAAAAACAATTGTCATTCCGGACTTGCCTGCCCGCCTCCCCTCGGCCTGAGCTCGGGACGAAGGCTGGAGGGATCCGGAATCTATCAGATCCTGAATCAAGTTCAGGATGACAAATAAAAAAGACCGTCTGTGAGTATGTCGAATACTCGAACAGATTGTCAGTAAAGAGTTGATCCACTCCTACAAAATAGGACGGTGTACAATTAGATCGGAACCAAATTGATCTTGGTTCGGATTAGGACTCTTTGGAGTCAGACTCCGTCGTGTCCTGACCGTCATCGGGACGACTGCCAGTGACCTGGTAGACGAGGTTGCTGAGATCTTAAACCGATAGACGGATATCAGGTCCCTCTAAAGTGAGACCCTTATCCGTTGAGATTCGCACTTGGGTAAAGCGCATCGTGTCATCGGACTCGGGCTGAGGAGCGTCCGAAGTTTCAGTCGTGTCCTGATCAGGGGTAGCCGTTTCAGCAACGTCCGATTCCGGAACATCGTTAGCAGTGAGTTGTTTTTCACTACCGCCGATGGATTGCTCCAGAGCAGTCGTCTGCTCTGCATTGATGACTGGAATGTCCTCGGTATCCTGGCTCCTGATTGGACGGAAGGTACCGGCGAACTGTGCGTCAGTAGCGCTCCAACAAGGATTGAAGCATGCCCAATGGCACACGACCACCCGTTCAGTTCCATCAGCGAAGCGAACTGTCGCCCGATATCATGGTTAATTGTCGAAGGTCTCTGTTCTGGACGTACCATCGGCGTTGAACATTTTCTGCTGGCCAGTGATATGCCCGCGCTCAATGTTACCAACGATGGTGACATCACCCCCGAAGGCATTGCATGCAGCATGCTGAGCAAGTCCGAAAACCTGCGTGTCAGTCGCATCGATAAAGTTGGACGGATCTTGGACAAATTTCCTTGCCCGTTCAGTATCGGCGGCAGCTTTTTTAGCAGATTCGCCAGTACGCTTCTTGTCCCTGTCGAGAAATCGAGCGAACAATCAAATTCCGAGAACAATACAAGCAAGGATAAGCCATACCCACCACGGCATCTCGAAGTCGTTCCCCGCAAAGACGTCAGATGTAGTAGTATCAGCAGTCTCCATGGTATCCGGTTTCGGAACGTGTATCGGCAGCATACCGTTCAAATACGGATTCACAATCTTAGCCACGAACATTTCTGCTCCATGCCACATGTGATCCGTGTCGCCCGGCCTTGCCACGAAATACGTACCCATCGGCGTCAGTACTTCATCGCCCGGTTGGACGCTGTCCGGATTTGGATAGGAATAGCTGTTGCGACCGAGCGTGTGCCGCCAAGCCCTAGCTACCCTTTGACTGTCAGTCATTCCGCGATACTGCTCCAGATACACACTATCACTCGTCGAGAGCTCGACAGCCGTTACGGATTCGCCCAGATTGATCGGATCAAACTGAGCATGGACACTGGCAACGAACAGAATCGTCGCCAGCACAACGAGAAATACGAGTTTGTGTTTCATTACACAAACCTCCTTAAGTTTTTCACTGTTGCTGTTTTGGACTACCAGATTGGCGTTTTGTGACTGTCCCAGCATACAGTTTTTTTTAATGTGTTTTGGTGCCAACCTGGCTACTATAGGTATATGCGATACCAGCAGTAGCCAAATAAGCACAATCTCACTCACTACTATTAAGATGTGACACGAAAATTCGACCAATAATGTCATCAAAAAACGACCTCGTTCGTGGAGAAGAGCCCGTATTTGCATATCGTAAATATTACAAATAATTAGACACAAACCTATCCTGCTTGCACTAATCAATGTCTCTCTCCTCAAGCAAACTAATTGCTTTAAATATATTGTGAAGATCAAATCAACCAGCTGTTCTACATCATGGAGCCTTTTTTGTCAAGTGGTACTATCCACAGGGTGACAATATAATTATCCATCTTAAAAAGTTAATATCGCCTGCCTTTTTAAAACTTGTGGTCTGGCCGTTCAAGGCTTTGCCTTCGGTCCTGAAGGGCTCAGGCCCTGAACGGGAAAGAGTCTGTCAGGCTCATGAACGAGGAGCTTCATCAAGCGTCTTCAAAAAAGCAATAAAAATTTACTGGTTGCGCATTGAAGCACCCAGCAGATTTAGGATACTTGGCGCCTGCCCCGTCGAATGACGGGCGTGTCAAAAAGTATCAAACAATAAAATCTATCTACTCTCCAAATACTCCTCAATAATAGGCCCGATATTCGGCCCAACGTCCTCGGGAAGATTATGAATATCAATCCATTTCCATTCCCGAATATCCTCTCCTGGCTGTATCTCACCAATACGCTTTGCTAAATAATGAACAAGTACAACGGTACTCTTATCCTTTTTAGTCATCAGCGTGCTCATTGGCCGTATGATCTCGATCTCAATACCCATTTCTTCTTTTGCTTCACGCTTGGCATGCTCCCGAAGATCTAGTTCATTATCATCATCAACCCTGCCACCAGGGAACTTCCAAAAATCAGTGTCACCGTGTTTGTTTACGAGTACCTTATTATTCTCAATAATAACTGGTCCGGCTGCAATGATAATTTCCATATATTTTTAATACTAGTACCTACATCTCTATCTTATCCCAAAATACCCCTCTGTCAACCCACTTTACTAGGGAGAAGGCTGGATTCTGAATCCAGCCTTCTCCGATACTTTCACTTCACTCGCACCGTAAAACATGCGATTATTTTATCATCCTGAAGTTTGATATCTTTATTGCACCTAAACCATGTTCTCTAGTCAATACCTTGGCATCATTTGCAAGGATGATTTCATTTGTAGAGTGAGATGGGGCAGCTTATGATTGTAATAATCTAGATATTCAGGCAAGGCTTTTTTCATAGCTTGATAAGTCATTGAAATACGGCGCAGACACTCCTCTTGTATAGTTCTATTAAACCTTTCCACATGGCCATTGTCTGCAGGTTTCCTTACCCGTGAGTGCCGATGATAGTACCCCTGTTACTGGATATGTTTAGTAAACCAGGTGGAGAATTCCCGCCCACGATCTGACTGCAATATCTTAAATCTTACCGGACACGCGGTTTGAGCTGTTCTGACGAAGAAATAGCTTCTGTGGGTATTGATACGGTTCACTACTATGGCATGTGCCCACCTGGTGAAAACATCTAAGATGCTATATCCTTGCCGCTTGAGTACTCGGAAAGACTGAGATGGTATCCGCCACGAACAAGTAAGTGGTGCACCACTTCAGCACAACGGCGACACCTCACTCGGTAGTTGATAACAGCAGTAATGAATTCGTTGGACAACTCGGCTGGATGGCGATGGGGTTTTGATGAACAAGTGGGAATAGTGCGCAATCGCAAATCAGAAGGAGCGCGCTGTTTCCACTTCACAATGGTGCTTTGGTTAAAACCAAGGTGTCTGGCTACCGCCCTGGTGCTCCAACCGGAGCGTAATAGACGCACGGCATCCATGCGTACTTTGGGTAAATGAGGGTTGGTTGTATATGGCATATACATATAGTGTATCCTATCCTAGGTGATACCAAGGTATTGAATGTAGTTCCATTATAAAACCATTGACAAACCTAAACAAAACATTTACAATAACTAACCAAAATAAAACCGTAACCTGAATTAGTTAGCAAAAAAGACAATACAGCATACTTAACAAAGGAGAGTACTCATGTACCACAAAATCGTATTGTTCATTGTGCTTTTTATCACGCTCATATCGCTGGGGTGTGATACAAAGCAGGAATTCCGGAGCGAACCAGAACCGCTCACTGCCGAGGAATGGAAAGGAAAATACAACGACGCCAACACTACAATTTCCATGTATCACGACCAAATACAGGAATGCTACAATCTAGTGGACAGTCTACGGGTCGCATGCCAGGACTCCATTTCCACGCTCAACGGCAAAATTGCCCGCCTTACAAGCCAGCTTAGTCAGGCGCGTACTGGAATTTCCCGCCTGGCACGCAATGCCGGCGAAATACAGGACAACAACATCGTACTCCAGCAACAGCTAGATTCCTGTGAACGAAATAACATGCGCCTAAGCGCTAGGAATCTACTACTCACGAACGACGCGAACTACTGGAAAGGCGAATGTTACCAGCTACAGACTGAGTGTAGCCATCTTGAATCGCGGCTCAACTGCGAACGCAACCGTGGCTGGTGGAAAAAACTCTGGGGCGCCGGCAAGTGTAGCGACTAACGACGTTCGGTATTACTTCAAAGGCGGGAACTAACCACTCCCGCTTTTTCTTTACACTCGCAATAAACCATGCGATTATTAATACATGCAGCACTCACTAAAAGTCGGCTTGAGTTTTGGACTCACTTCCGGGGTAATCACCACCCTCGGGCTTATGGTTGGCTTGGAAGCAGGTACCAATTCTCGGCTTGCTGTTATTGGAGGTATTTTAACAATAGCCATTGCGGACGCGGCGTCTGATGCTCTGGGAATTCATATCTCTGAGGAGTCTGAAAATGTTCATACAAGAAAAGAAATATGGATATCCACAATAGCCACCTTCGTTGCAAAAGCCGTCTTTGCTTCCTTGTTTATAATTCCTATCCTTGTGTTCGAGCTCAAGACCGCGATCTTAGTCAGTATTGCCGTGGGCCTACTCATCATCAGTATTGCGAGCTATAGAATAGCACGCGATCAAAAAGAAAAACCATGGAAAGTAATTGGCGAACATGTATTGGTTATGACTGGCGTACTTATCGTAGCGCACTATCTCGGCAAATGGATTAGTAGAGCGTTTGAGTAGGTTACTTACTTAATAATACTAGCCCCCAATTAGATTTAAAGGTGTTTTTTATCTATTAAATAAAAGATGCTATATAAAATATTCTCAAAGAGTTCCTTGTATGTATTTGCACAAAACTTAACATCCCAAGCTAAGTTATGCCCAGTAGCGTTTCTTAATTTATAAGTAAAGAATATGGACTGTGTAATACTTGGACAACTCTTAAGATGATACTCTATAAATTTATTTATAATTTGACGCAATAACTTGAGGTTGCTTTGTGTTTTAAAATCTGGAATCCCAAGTTCTACTTTTTTATCAATAAGTATACTCCCAAGCGGTGAACTAAATTGATCCTTAAAAAACTCTTTTAATACCGACTCAAATACTAAACACCCTTTGAATAAATGAAGAAAAAAAGGCTCAAATGTACCGCCCTGAATGCTACGTAAATTTAATTGATTAGCTCTATCGAAAAAATCTAAGATAAAACTATACAACGACGTAATTATCGATCGATGACCTCCTATTTCTGCATTGAAATCAACATATTTAAGAAATTTCTGCAGAGTAAAATCAAGCTTATAATTAGCATTGTAATTACTTATCTTCTCTTCTACTACTCGACGGACCTCAATTGTGACTCGTAAAGCAGATTGACCCGTCTTATCTCGTAAATAGAAAAAATCTGCTGCCGGTTTACCTTTCCAATCCCGAGGATTCCTTCTAACATCTTCTAACAAAGCTGCATCAAAATAAAAAATGGATCTTTCGTAATCTCTTAAATCAAAAGCGGTCCATCCTAGAAAATAATACGGCGTTCCTTTATGAATTTTCAGGTACCTTTTCGGGTTGTCAATATACAAATCTTTTAATATACCCTCATACCATAAAAACTTCTCGTGTGGCATATGAGAACCATCAAGCGTGTTGCCAGGAAAATACATCCCATCACCAAAAAATTGGTCTGCGGCATACGAATCGTTTTCGTCTAGCTTATGATATGTCTCAATTAACTGTTTATTGTCGAATTGCATACAAAAAAAATAATTTAAATAATTTCTCCACCCACACCGTACACCCACCACAAAAAAACCGCAAGGTTGAGGGATTATTCAGGAATAGCTCCAGCAATGTATTGGTACGGTAGACGGTGGAATCTCGTTGGCAATTCAGCTTTCACCGGATTATGGCGGATGTATTCGATAACCGTGTACAGATACCGATCCGT
>CAZBNI010000027.1:1951-7590 GCA_964493105.1 uncultured Gammaproteobacteria bacterium | reverse complement strand
AAAAGCACTTGCTGAAATACCAAAAAAGATACGCAAAGAACCGACTGTCATTTTTGTAAATCCAATCAAGTTTTTCGTCGGTATTATTGAAATTATTGGGGAATTCGCAAAAATCGCCTCGTTGTCATTTCGTCTGTTTGGCAATATTTTTGCAGGTGAAGTATTACTCTCCTCAATGGCCGTTATTTTCGCTTTTGTACTACCAATACCTTTTATTTTTCTTGAAGTAATTGTAGGATTAATACAGGCGTTGATTTTCGCAATGCTGATGCTGGTATATTTTACTATTGCGTCAACAGCAGAAGAACACTAAAAAGTGTTGCCACTTTGGACTTGATTCAGAGTCTCAGTTATTGAGATTCCGGATCAGGCCCAGAATGACAAAGATTAATTAATTAGTTTACAAACACCGACAATTAAACCCAAAATATATATGTCGAGTAGTTATGTAAACGTAAAGAAAGGAAAACGTAATGGAATTAACAATGCTTGCAAAAGCGCTCGCTATCGGTCTTGGATCTTTCGGTCCAGCAATGGCGATTGGCAAAATCGGTTCTATGGCAATGGAGTCCATCGGACGCAACCCAGAATCAGCTGGTAAGATCCTGGTTCCTATGCTTTTAGCGGCAGCATTTGCTGAAGCTATCGCAATTTACGCGCTCGTCATCGCGTTTGGCATCAAGTAATCTTTTTACAAACAGGAGATCTGATTCCCAGGTCTTCTGGTATAAGAAGGGTAATGGTTATAAGTTGCAAGAAGTGGGAATGTATTGTATTGAATAAATCCTATTTCCTATAACCTATAACTTACAACAAACACATGGACGAATTAGTAAAAACATTTCATATTGATTGGAAACTTTTGATCGCCCAGATTATTAACTTTGGGATTGTACTTGGTGTTTTGTGGTTTTTTGCAATCAAACCATTGATGAAAATAATGCATGAACGCAGAAACGATATTGATAAGAGTTTGCGTGAAGCAAAGGAGATTGAGCAAAAGCTCGCCGAAGCCGGGAGTGAAAAGGAAAAAGTTATTACCGAAGCAAAGCAGCAAGCACAGATTATTATGGAAAAGACGCATAAAGAAGCAGAAGCAATAAAAGGCGAGAAGATTCAACAAACACGCGAGGAATTGGAAAGACTTGCTGAAAAGACAAAAGCCGACCTGCAGTCAGAAAAAGAGAAAATGATTATAGATGCCAAATCAGAAGTTGCCGACCTCGTTGTCGCTGCTACAGAAAAGGTTATCAAGAAAAATGTAGACACAGAAACCAATCGAAAATTAGTTGAAGATACTGTAAAAGATATTAAGTAATATGAAGAAGAAATTGTCTCCAAAAAAATATGCAGCAAGCCTGTATGAAGCACTTCGGGGAGTGCCAAAGGATAAAATTTTGGTGGCACTGAAGGCGTTTGTTGATATTATTGCGCGTAATAAAGATTTATCAAAGACCCCGAAGATTATTGAAGCATTTAGAGAATACGCCAATGAACAGGAAAATATTTTGGAGATTGACATTACGTCTGTTGAACCACTTGAGTCGGAAACAAAACAAGTTATTATCAAGAACTTAGAAGCATCATTGGATAAAAAGATCGTTTTGAATGAATCGTCAGATCCAGAATTACTCGGTGGTGTGGTTATGCGATATGGTGATGCGGTTATTAATGGCAGTGTGCAGAAACGTTTGGAGCTTCTTCATTCAACTTTGAAAAAATAAAAAAGCCGATCTGGTAGACCGGCTTGGTGAGCTTGCAATCGTGTTAAAAGATTATTTGCCTACCAATTGTAATCTGAATGTCGTCTCCCTTTACACTGCACTTTGGACATGTAGGATCGATATCTGTTGTTTCGAATCGATGGTTACATTTCTTACACGTACATTGTTTTAAAGGGGATTGTGGTTTCTTTTTACTCGACATTTTACCTCCTATGGTAGATACTTAACCAATACTAGAGTCGCAGAGACCTTCTGCTTGGCAGTTATCAATGGGACATTTGTACCATCCACTGAGTACAATGACAATTTCCCCGCATCGATGACATCGAATGAGACGACGCCCATGAGAGATAAGGTAGTTCAGTAACAAGAGCAGTTGCTCCCAAAAAGTGCGGTGTTGTTGATCCACCAAAGTGACCTCCAATCAATTAAGTTTATATTTTATATTACATATCATATTAACAGAATAAAAAAATATGTCAAATCGCGATTTTATAATCGAAGAACTCAAAAAGCAAATTACTGATTTTAAGGCTGAAGTTGCCACAGAAAAAGTAGGTACAATCGAAGAAATTGGTGACGGAATTGCCCGAATTTCAGGTCTTTCTGAAGTAATGGCTTCTGAAATGCTTGCATTCCCTGGGGATAAGTTTGGCGTTGCGCTGAATCTTGAAGAAGATACAGTTGGCGCAATTATTCTTGGTGATGAAGAAGGTATTAAAGAAGGCGATACGGTAAAAAGTACAGGACGCATCCTTGAGGTGCCGGTTGGTGAATCTGTAATCGGGCGCGTGGTAGATCCGCTTGGACGTGCGATTGATGGAAAAGGAGACATTCAATCTGATAAGCACTACCCGATCGAAAAGATCGCACCACGTGTTATTACACGTGAATCGGTAAGTCAACCTGTCCAGACAGGTGTCAAAGCTATTGATTCCATGATTCCGATTGGCCGTGGTCAGCGTGAGCTGATTATTGGTGATCGTCAGGTTGGTAAGACTGCTATTACAATTGATACCATCATTAACCAAAAAGGCCAGAATATGACCTGTATTTATGTGGCAATTGGCCAGAAAGAATCTAAGGTAGCTAAAATGGTAGCAGAACTGGAAAAGCATGGCGCCATGGAATATACCACCGTGGTCGTTGCTGGCGCATCTGATCCAGCTTCACTTGCATTTATTGCTCCGTACGCTGGATGCGCGATGGGTGAATATATGATGGACCAGGGAAAAGATGTGTTAGTAATTTATGATGATCTTTCTAAGCACGCATGGGCATATCGTCAAATCTCACTTCTGCTTCGTCGTCCGCCAGGACGTGAGGCATATCCAGGCGATGTTTTTTATCTACACTCGCGGTTACTCGAGCGTGCTGCAAAGTTAAACAAAGACTACGGTGGCGGTTCATTGACTGCATTACCGATTATTGAAACGCAGGCTGGTGATATCTCAGCATACATTCCAACCAATGTTATTTCTATTACTGACGGTCAGATTTATCTTGAGCCAGACCTTTTTTACCAAGGTATCCGGCCGGCATTGAACATCGGCTTGTCAGTATCTCGTGTTGGTTCAGCAGCACAGAGCAAAGCTATGAAAAAGGTCGCTGGTAAACTCAGAATGGAATTGGCTCAGTACCGCGAGCTTGCAGCATTTGCACAATTCGGTTCTGATCTTGATGAGACTACACAGAAGCAGCTTGAGCGCGGTAAACGTCTGACAGAGATCCTGAAGCAGGGTCAGTATGTGCCAATGCCTGTTGCGCAGCAGGTCGCTATTCTATATGCAGCTATCAATGGTTATTGTGATGACGTGCCTGTAGAGCGCATTCAGGAATTTGAAGTAGAATTGCACAAGTACATGGAAATATCACATAGGGGAATTTTGGATGAGATTGCAAGTACCGGAGGCTTGGATGAAGCGTTGGAAGGTAAGTTAAAAACAGTAATCGATGATTTTCGTCAGGCCACAGACTACAGTCGACAGCCTACGGCTAATAATAGTGACACAGGGTAGTATGTACTTTCGATTTGAGAATTTAGAAGTTTGGAAGCTAGCAAGGGAATTCGCTAGTAAAATTTATAAAGTGACAAGAGAATTTCCTGATACCGAAAAGTTTGGGATGATTACTCAAATACGGCGCGCAGCAATTTCAGTATCAATGAATATTGCTGAAGGATATGATCGGAAATCTGACGCAGAGTTTAAACGTTTTTTGAGATTTGCAATTGGTTAATTGGAGGAAATCGTAACTGTATTATACATTGCACTTGATCAAAAATATATTAAACAGAAAGAATTTGATTCTCTATATACATCGGCCAATCAACTTGTTTCAAAAATTAACGCTTTAATTAAAAGTTTACAGTCTTCGGCGTAGCTGTAGTCAATTGACTGTAGATGGTGGACTAGTAATATGTCACTTGGAACACGTGAAATCAAACGCAGGATAAAATCCGTTGCCAATACCAAGAAAATTACCAAGGCAATGGAGTTGGTTGCTGCTGTAAAAATGCGCAAAGCAGTAGAGGCAGTACTAGCAACCCGTGCGTATTCTAATGCGGCATGGGGAATTATCCAGGATTTGTCTGCAAAAACTGATCCGCGACATCACGTACTTTTGCAAAAAAGGGACAAGATTCAGCGAATCGGCGTTGTATTGTTGGCATCAAACAGGGGATTGTGCGGTGGATTTAATCGGGAAGTAGTTGATGAACTTGCAGCAGAACTACAAAAGGAAAAAGAGCGGAATGCTGACGTTGCAATTGAGATTCTACTGATGGGTCAACGTGGTAGTGATATTATGCACAAACATGGTCATGAGATTGTAGCGGATTTTGAAAAAGCTGACGTTGCCGAGAGTATTACTGAGATTACCGTGATTTCAAAGATGGTGATTGCGGACTTTATGAACAAAAAGTATGATCGAGTACTTCTTGCATATACTGATTTCAAATCAGCGATTTCCCATAAACCGAGCGTTCGAAAATTATTACCGATCGAACGGGAAGATGAAGAACTTGGACATGTTAAAGGCACGGAACAAAAAGAAATTAAAAAAGATTTTGAATATAAATTTGAACCTTCCCCTGGCGCGGTGCTTAATCAAATGTTATACCGAGTAATTGAACTGCAGATTTACCAAGCACTCCTGGAATCAAACGCATCTGAGCATTCAGCCCGCATGATGGCGATGCGCAGTGCGTCTGATGCGGCTGGCGATATGATCGATGATCTCACCCTAACATTTAACCAGGCACGGCAGCAGGCGATTACCTCAGAATTAGCTGATATCAGCGCTGGTAGTGCCGCTGTGTCGTAAATCCTAAATCCGAATTTCAAATTCCTGCCTGCATTCAGGCAGGTCTAAACAATTATTAAATTTCAATGACCAAAATCCTCTCCCTTCGGGAGATCCACGGCATGCCGCCATGGCGTGCACCAGCAGGGTGAAAAACAGTAAGTTTAGAACACTAGAATTTAGAAATTTGAATTTAGATGTTGGAAATTGTTTAGAATTTAAGATTTAGAAATTAGTATTTAATTAAATATATTGATATGGAACAAGCAACAAGCAAAGGTACAATTCAAAAAATTATTAGTGCGGTCGTCGACGTAGCATTTGAAGGTGAATTGCCTGAAATTTTTACAGCACTAAAAGTCACGAAAAAAGAAGGTGATAGAGAGCATACGATTGTGCTTGAGGTGCAGCAGCAGCTTGAGGGCAATGTGGTCCGAACTGTTGCCATGGACTCAACTGATGGTCTGCAGCGCGGTATGGACGTTGTGAATACAGGCAAACCGATCACAGTCCCTGTTGGCAAACAGACACTTGGCCGCATGTTCAATCTTCTTGGTGAACCGATTGATGAAAAAGAACCGATGCAGACTGAGAAACGGTATCCAATTCACA
>CAZBNI010000027.1:0-1941 GCA_964493105.1 uncultured Gammaproteobacteria bacterium | reverse complement strand
CAGCCCCTGCGTTTGCCGACCAGTCAATAGAGAATGAAATTCTGGAAACCGGCATCAAAGTTATTGACCTGATTTGCCCGATTCTCAAAGGTGGTAAGGTAGGCCTTTTTGGCGGCGCTGGCGTTGGCAAGACTGTTGTTATTCAGGAGTTGATCCGGAATGTTGCATCAGAGCACGGCGGTTTCTCGGTATTTGCCGGTGTTGGTGAACGTACCAGAGAAGGTAATGACCTCTACCATGAAATGAAATCATCAGGTGTATTGGAGAAAACCGCAATGGTATTTGGCCAGATGAATGAACCGCCGGGAGCACGTGCCCGTGTCGCATTGTCCGCTTTGGCGATGGCGGAATATTTCCGTGACGAGGACAAACAAGACGTACTTTTGTTTGTTGATAATATTTTTCGGTTTACCCAGGCAGGTTCTGAGGTATCAGCACTGCTTGGCCGTATCCCATCAGCTGTTGGTTATCAGCCAACCTTAGCTACGGATATGGGTGAGTTGCAGGAGCGTATTACCTCGACTCAGGACGGTTCTATTACATCAATTCAGGCCGTGTATGTTCCGGCAGATGATTTGACTGATCCGGCTCCGGCAACAACGTTTGCCCACCTTGATTCAACCGTTGTGTTGTCCCGCTCACTTGCTGAATTAACGATTTATCCCGCTGTTGATCCCCTTGATTCCGCTTCAACTATTTTGGATCCAAAAATTGTTGGTGAGGAACACTATCAAGTTGCCCGTGGCGTACAGAAAATTTTACAGCGCTACAAAGATCTGCAGGATATCATTGCCATTCTGGGTATGGATGAATTATCGGATGCGGATAAGCTTATTGTTTCCCGCGCCAGAAAGATTCAGAAGTATCTATCACAACCTTTCTTTGTCGCAGAAGTGTTCACCGGAACAGAGGGTGAATATGTGTCTCTTAAGGATACGATTCGTGGATTCAAAGCAATTCTTGACGGTGAATATGATGATGCGCCAGAGCAGGAATTTTACATGAAGGGTTCAATTGACGAAATTAAAAAATCAACCAAATAATATCGTATGGCCGGTAAGATAAATTTTGAAATTACAACACCAGAAAAGATTGTTTACTCTGAGGAAGTTGACGAAGTTGTATTGCCAACGCCACAAGGCGAGATTGGGATTTTACCGAATCACATTCCTTTGGTTTCACTATTGTCACCAGGGGAGCTTCGGATAAAAAAAGGGGATGACGTTGTCTATATGGCTGTTTCCGGCGGTTTTATCGAAGTACGGCCTGACAAAGTAATTGTACTTGCTGATACAGCAGAACAAGCCGAAGATATTGATGAAGAACGGGCTGAAGAAGCGCGGAAGCGTGCGCAGGAGCTTTCTAAAGAAAAACGCGTTGACGCAAAAGAGTTTGCAGCGCTTACTGCTAAGATCGAAAAAGAATTTGCCCGGCTCAAGGTTGCCCGTAAAAAGAGGAGAAGAAGAAAAGAACCGCCAATTTCATTAAAATAAAAGAGTATTTAAAAAGGATGATTATGCCACATCATTGTAAGGCCTTGATAATTAATTGCATGGATTTTCGGTTTCATACCGCGATCCGTGAATTTTTGATTTCTTTGGGGTTAAAGGATACGTATGACCTTGTCAGTTTAGCTGGCGTAACAAAAGGTTTGGTGGAGGATGATCCGTCCAGTACGGAACTTATCCTAAAACAAGTGGATGGTTCACTGAAGTTGCACAATATTAGTGAACTGTATTTGATTCATCATATGGATTGTGGGGGGTATGGCGGACACTCGGCATTCAACAGCATTGAGGAAGAGAAAGAAAGGCAGTTAACTGATTTGGAGGCAGCTAGAACTATTATCAGTAGGAAGTTTCCTGACTTGGAGATCAAAAAGATTTTAGCCAGAATAGAAGAGGCTGATGGAAAATATAATATTGATTTCGAGAGGATTCA
>CAZBNI010000026.1:0-7624 GCA_964493105.1 uncultured Gammaproteobacteria bacterium | reverse complement strand
TAAGGAGGTGATGGATGATGAGCACAAAGTACAGGGATGAGGATCGCTCACTTGATTTGTACTTGCGGGAAATTGGAAAAACGCCGCTTTTGACCCGCGATGATGAGGTACGCCTAGCTCGTTTAATAAAAGGCAATTGTTCTAAGGCAAAAAAAACCCTAGAAAGGCTAACCATCGCTAATTTGCGTTTTGTTGTTTCAATAGCCAAGCAGTATAAAAACCAAGGGCTCTCTTTGGCTGATCTTATCAATGAAGGCAATATTGGGCTTATCAAGGCAGCCAAGCGATTTGATGAAACCAGGGGATTCAAGTTTGTTAGTTATGCAGTGTGGTGGATTCGCCAAGCGATTTTGCAGGCACTCGCTGAGCAGAACCGGATTGTACGACTTCCGCTTAATCGGGTTGGCACGTTGCATAAGATCGGTAAGGTTTCCAGTCGTTTGGAACAAGGATTGGGACGAAAACATTTGCCAGAGGAGATTGACAAGGAGCTAAAACTTTCTAAAGAAGAAGTGGCAGACACGCTTAAGATAAGTAATTCTCATCTTTCGCTTGATAGTCCTTTTTCACCTAATGAGGATAGCACGCTAGGCGACGTACTTGAGGATGAAAGACAGCCTGCTCCTGATGAAGCGGGTTTGCAGGAGGCTTTATCTATAGAAGTCGACAAAGCGGTTAATTCCCTAACAGCCCGAGAGGCTGAAGTAATCAATTTGTATTTTGGCCGTTGTGGTGAAAGGGCGTTAACGCTTGAAGAAATCGGTGCACGGTTTTCACTTACGCGTGAACGAATCCGCCAGATTAAGGAAAAGGCGATTAGGCGCTTGCGTCATTCGAGTAGATCAAATTCACTCCGCCAGTTCCTTCCTAGTTAGCAAAGGGGTGTCGTCAGCCATTAGTGTGGTTTATTGACATCCCTTTTTATTAACCTTCTCTACGATTTAATAATCTGTTACACTGAATATATGCATAAATATGAACCCGTCATTGGATTGGAAATTCACGTTCAGCTCAAGACAGAGAGTAAAATGTTTTGCTCTTGTGATAATACTGGCGAGGATCGACCGCCAAATACAACGGTGTGTCCGGTTTGTCTTGGGCACCCTGGGGTTTTGCCAGTAACCAATGAAAAAGCGGTAAAATGGGCAATTATGGCTGCACTTGCTTTGAACTGTGAGATAAATACAAAATCACATTTTGACCGCAAGAGCTATTTTTATCCTGATCTGCCAAAGGGATATCAGATTTCGCAATACGCGCTTCCGTTTGGCAAGGAAGGGCATGTTATTATCCCGATTAAGAACGGAAAGCGCCGGGTTCGTATTGAGCGGGTGCATTTGGAAGAAGATACGGGTAAACTCATGCATGAAGAAGATGGAAGTGCGAGTTATGTTGATTATAACCGCGCTGGTACCCCACTGCTTGAGGTTGTCACGCATCCTGATATTCAGACGCCAGCCGGCGCAAAAGATTATTTGCAGGAACTAAGGTTGATCATGCGGTACCTTGGCATTTCTGATGCCGACATGGAAAAGGGTCAATTGCGGTGTGACGCGAATATTTCATTACGTCCAAATCCCGAATATTTCCAGGACAAGGCGGACCAGTCTAGCATTGGTCTTGATCCGAATAAACTGTACCCAAAGACTGAAATAAAAAACCTTAACTCTTTTAAAGCGGTTGAGCATGCATTAGCATATGAGATTAAACGACAGTCAGCGCTGTGGGATAAAGATCAAGCACCAACAGTACAATCAACACATGGGTGGGATGAGAAAAAAGGGGAGACTCTTTTGCAGCGCACCAAGGAAGAGCAAAGTGATTATCGTTATTTTCCCGAGCCAGATATTCCACCAATAGAGTTTAAACCGGCATTTATTGAAAAGATAAAGAGCGAAATGGTTGAGTTGCCGTATTACAAGCGAGATCGTTTTAGTAAGTTGTTTGGATTGGGCGAGTATGATATTAATATCCTTGTCAATGACAAGCACCTCGCTGATTTTTTTGAGGAAGTTATTTCAGAGCTCAGAGCATGGCTGGTAGCACTGGAACAGGTTGAGGGCAGTGAAGAAGAGATCTGGGAAAAGCATAAGAAAAAGCTTGTTAAAACAGTTGCGAATTGGGTAATTAGTCGTCTACTAAAATTATTGAATGAAAAAAATATTTCAGCACGTGAAGCAACAATTACGCCGGAGAATTTTGCCGAGCTTATCACACTGGTGCATGATCGGAAATTGAATAACCAGACTGCGACTGTTGTGCTTGAGAAAATGTTTACGACTGGCAAGGACCCATCTGATATTATAGAAGACGAGGATTTGGGCCAGTTGTCAGATGAAAAAGGATTGGAAGAAATTATCGATAAGGTTATTAATGAAAATGACAAGGTTGCTCAGGAATACAAAGGCGGTAAAGCGCCTGCACTAAAGTTTTTAATCGGGCAGGTGATGAAACAGGCAAATGGAAGAGTAGATGTACAGGAAGTAACAAAGCTCTTGACTATCAAGCTTTCGTAAGATTGGATAATTGAATACACAATTGGAATGCCAAAAGAGCATAGCATTCGCATAAGTTCATAATACGTATTGAAAAGGTTACTCAGATTTTCGAACTGTTTTTTCGCCGGGTTGTTTGGGCCTAAGGATTTTTGTTTTGTATTTTTTGATCTGTCGCTCGAGTTTTGGAAAACCTCGGTCAATTGCTTCGCGCATTGATTCGCCTTTTTGGCCCGCTTTGATGATTTTCCCCGGCAAGGTTACAGAAAGCTCAACGCGGAATACTTTCCCTTTTCGCTGGTTGTGGTCATGATCAAGCTCAACCTTGGTCGTCTTAATTTTGAGCGGTGAAAATTTCACAGCATGGCGCATTTTCTTGGTTACGTAATCTTTGAGCGTTTTAGTTAGTTTAAAAGTTTTTCCGCTGATGATTATTGTTGACATATGGTTTGTAGTAAGTTGTAATTAGTAAGTAGTAGTTTGTGGGTAGTGAGTGGTAGGCTGTATGTTGTTATTTATTTTTTTGTTACCGTAAGTGTAGCGTTTTTTTATGCTTTGGTCAATTTACAACTTTTTAACATATTGCACTGCCTCGCGTTGATTTTGTATCCAATGAATCCGTTTATCCCGCTCAAACCACGTCATTTGTCTTTTCGCATAATGTTTGATAGCTGTCGAAAGCTGCCAATTCATTTCATCACGAGTTAGTTTTTTTTGTAGGAATAAACTGATGAATCTGTATTCAAGACCTAGATCATGCATTCTTTTCCAGCTAACGCCTCGTGTGTGTAATTGCCTGACCTCCGCAATCATACCTTGTTTGAATCGTTTTGTTAGTCGTTGGTCAATGCGCTTGAACAGTTTTTCGCGTGGATGAGTAACACCAAGCATTAATAGGTTGTAGGGTGTATGTTTTATGAGTTTAGAAATAGGTTTTTTTGTAGCTTTAACTATTTCTATGGCGCGGATTAAGCGGTATGGATTTTTCTGATCAATGGTTTGCGCTCTGGTTTGGTCAAGCTTTTTTAACATCGCAAATAGCTCTTGAGAAGTTTTTTTGGCAAGTCGTTTACGCAGTGCTTTATTTGGTTTTACTTGTGGTAGTTTGAGGTCATCGATAATTGAATATATCCAAAAGGCAGTTCCGCCGACCAGAATAGGCAGTTTGTCGCGTTTATGAATATCTCTGATGATTTTTTCGGCATCGCATTTAAAGTGGGCGACATTATATTCGCGTGTGGGCGATGCAATATCCAGTAAGTGATGTTTTGCCATGCGTTGTTCTTGTTTGGTAGCTTTGCCGGTCCCAATGTCCATGCCTTTGTACACTTGCCGTGAGTCAGCAGAAATGATCTCACAGTTGAATTTTTTAGCTAATCTGATGGAAAGCGAAGTTTTTCCAGCAGAATTTGGACCGACTATTGCAATGAGAGGTGGTTTTGCGGTTTTCATATACATAATCATATCATATGAGTTGAAAGTCGCATAAGTTTATAGTTGATTTATTTGCACCTATCTGATACAATAGTGTGCTATTATTATTAAAACTGCACCTTTTACAAAGGAGGATTTGTGGAGTTCATACTGGAATTGATCAGTGATCTGATTGACTTGTTTATGGCTATTCCGATGTTGCCGTGGCTAGTATTTCCCGAGGAGATGGCTGCATCGCATTTTAGTTGGCTTTCATGGCGCTGGTTACTCGTCGTGTTGATTGGATGTGACATTATCCTTTTTGGCATCGAGTATAGCTTGATATGGTTCTTATGTAGGCGGTTCCGTATCGTTCAGAAGATCAAAACACCACGATGGCTCGGTAGGGTTGCCAAAAATCGTTCTGTATCATACCCCGATTTGTATATTTTCGGGCTTACCCCTCAGTGCCATAAATTTGGTGTGATCGCACTTTTTGCGAGACGTCATGAACTCGGTTGGCGTGGATTTATTGCGCTTGAACTAGGGTCGCTCAGTCGACTGCTCTTTTACCCACTTCTTGGAAAATATATTTTTCTGCTCGTAGGAATATTTGCCTTGCTGCGGATCTGGGAATGGCAAAAGCAAAATGGGTATATGAAACGTGCACGAAAGCACTTAAATCTATGAACTGCGTCACCACATCGGATGTTGACGCAGTTTTTTATTGTGCCAGCGTACCTTCAAGTGACAACGCAGTCGCTTTAGTTACTATGCAGGTAACGAATGAGCCGGTCTTATTGGGCTCTTTGAACTGGATCTTATGAAGCTGCTCGGTGCGGCCGTGATTGGTCTTTGTTTTTTTGTCATATGAATCTACCAAGACCTTCATTGTTGTATTACGAAGTCGCTTGTTGTTTTTCAATGCAGTTCGCTTCAAATCCGTGTTGAGTTTATTTTTTCTTCGAATTTTTTCCGAATCCATCGAGGCGCTGAGAACTATTTGTTCAATGCTATCATCGTTTATCTGGGAGAGTATGCAAGCCCGGAACATGGATCTGGAATGTGGCTTGTCAAAAGACTGTATCAGGAGGGATGTATCTTTCCATGCTTGGCGATTACCAATAATGTCACGAGGTTTTAAAAGAGTCTTCCATGCTGAGGATTGCCAATGGCAATTGATGTCAGTTCAAAAACGACGAAAGTGAGCTATATCCGTGGCCAGTACGGACTCTTCGTACTTAAGACTCTATAGTTGAACAGCGTCTTGTCGAGGTTGTTGGTCAATTACTGTAAGAGACACTGAGAATTGACCTTGAATTATGAACCGCATGAGTTATAAGCTTCTGCGGTTTTTTTTATTTGCGTTTATAAAAAATTGTTGGTATACTAAATTAAAGTTAGTAAAAGAAAAAATAAATTGTAATTTTACAAGGAGGAGATCATGTTTGAAACATGGCACGTCATTTGTTTAGTCGCGATTTACTTATGTGTCGGTCTGTTCTGGTCACGCAAGCTCGTTTGGCGGCGCTGGTCACGACCGTGGTACTGGTGCTTTGATACCATACAACAATTAACTAGCAGTCGTATTACGTCATGGACCTACCGCGATATGCTACGCGAACCTGTCGCTCCAGGGACTGTAGGGATTCAGTTTATTGGCTGGACCATTAGTCTGCTAATTATTGCTTTTCTGACTGCGTACTTTTCGCTGTGCCTCGTGATCGTTTATCCGTGCAGCAAAATCGGCAAGCTTGTGCTTAAAAAACCAGACGCCACAATTGTACAATGTGCTAAATAAAGCACTCATTTTTTGATAATACCCGTCAAGTCATACTGGCGGGTTTTTTTTATATGAGGTTGACGTAAGTGGTAAAAAGGGATAAAGTAGTATACTAACAAAATAGAAAACGAACCTTTACATAGTTGGGAAGGAGGTGACCATTGGCTCGAAGTAGATTTCTTCGTGTGCTTAAGCATCTTACCCTAAAACATCCACTCGTAACGATCGTTGTGGTGGCGACAATCTATACGATGTGTTATCACATGCTCAGCTGGATTCCAATTGCTCAGGAAGTTCTCAATACAATTATGATGCTCTTCTCGAGTGAGACTGCAGTAATCATGTTGTATCGGCAAGGGAAGTCCCTAAGTGCCATTATTGTTAGACTTGTGTTAATAGAGAGCTTTGTTTTTAATTTCGATCAGGTACTTGCGATTTTTCTCCTCAGATGGAGCTGGTCGCGAGATGTTATCCAGGTATTGAGCAAATGGGGTAATGCCCTCGTAAGAGATATCAAGAAGAAGTTTGGTGGCTTCATTCCTGAGAATAACAAGAAGGATGGAGTTGCCAGAAAGTTTTTCAAACGTCTTTTCAGAGCACATCAAGAACCTGCAAATGTCGGTTTGGAGATTGTTTTTGCACTTGGATTAATTCCGAAACCACCTTTCATGCCGATTGGCGGAGTCAGTATCGGGGTAATCGTAGTTCGATACAACCATTACGGTTGGCGCGGATGGATTTCACTCATTAGTGGGATGCTTATACGAAATACTGTATGGCTCCTTGGAGTATACGGTGTTAGTGCACTACTATAGACAGGTCGGGTATATTTGTTTCAATGCAATCCTACACGACCTGTTTTTATTTTATAAGCGTCCCTTCAAGTGCCCATGCTGTTGCCTTGGTAATGATACAGTGTACAAACGAGCCAGTTTCATCAGGTCCTTTGAATTGAATATTATGAAACTGCTCGGTTCGGCCGTGGTTTATTTTTGTTTTAGTATTGTATGAGTCAACCAAAACCCGCATTTTTTTGTTGAGTAATTGTTTGTTATTTTCCAGTGCGGTCCGTTCCAAGATCGCGTTGAGCTTATTTTTTCTGCGGGTCTTCTCTTTTTGAGTCACGCTGTCTTTGAAAAATTTCTGTGCGGCCGTGCCAGGACGAGGGGAATATTCAGCAAGGTATGCCATGTCATACTTTACGGTTTCCATAAGCTCAACAGTTTTTTGGAATTGTTTTTGTGTTTCACCTGGAAAGCCAACGATAACATCAGTGGTTATTGCGACGCCAGACCAGGCAGTGCGGATTTTATCAATCAACTGGAGATAGTATTCACGTGTGTGCCGTCTGTTCATCCGTCGAAGTATTTCATTGTCGCCAGCTTGGATAGGCAAATGAAAATACCGTGTTACTTTGTTACACTGTGGTAGCGTTGTGATCAATTCATCAGATACATCTTGTGGGTTTGATGTTAGAAATCGAACCCAGAAATTTCCTGGCAGGGCATTGATCTTTTTTAGAAGTTTTGCAAAGTCTTTTGGCACATTGGTGGTTGCCGAGCGAAACTGGATTGGCTGGTCTTTTTTAAATTCCCATGTGTTTCGCATTCGTGATTTGAGCACTGCGGGATCGTGGTCAGCTTCAGGATCAATGTACGCGTTGACGTTTTGTCCAAGGAGTGTAATTTCTTTATATCCTTTTTTTAATAATGCTTTTACTTCAGCAATGATTTCAGAAGATGGCCGTGAAGCTTCCTCGCCGCGGGTATAGGGCACTGCACAATACGTGCAGTAATTATTACAACCAGTCATGATAGGGACAAAGGCCTGGAATGGAGACGAGTGCTTGGAATTGAGTATTAGATAATCTGCGTTGGTAATGAAACCACGCTGCTTATCAATGGGGTGCAGATTGAGCAGATCGGAAGAGCAC
>CAZBNI010000025.1:0-7663 GCA_964493105.1 uncultured Gammaproteobacteria bacterium | reverse complement strand
CCACTTCGTTATTTATTAGACCAGAAGGGTATTACAACGGTTGCATATTCGCTTCACGACAAGGGATGGGAGCGAAAAGTACGGTCAGCGGATATCCTCATTGTTGCGGTTGGGGAACCAACAATAATCACTGGAGATGTTGTCAAAGAAGGTGCGATTGTCATTGACGTTGGGTACAATAGGGTTGGTGATAGAGCGGTTGGCGATGTTGATCTGGAATCGATTCGTGAAAAGGTCTCATGGGCGACACCAGTGCCGGGAGGAGTTGGTCCAATGACGGTAGTGATGCTTTTATATAACGTAATGCGAGCGTATGAAGAGCAAAAAAACTAAACCTTTGCATTTTTGACCTCGGTGCGGAGCAAAGCTGGGCACTCGAAAAATGCACGGCACGGAGCGTTTGGTGTGTCGGGAGTGCCACTTTATTTTTTATCAGAATTCGGCACCAACCGCGTCAGCAATTATTGCCAACGCGAAAGGCGAAGTACTCCTTGTCAAACGTGCGATTCAACCCAAGAAAGGTTACTGGGATTTACCAGGGGGATTTTTAGAGAATGGTGAAGACCCAGTAACCGGAGTTTGTCGTGAAATTAAGGAGGAACTCGGTGTCGTATTGCATATAAAGCGGATTGTGGGAATTTACGTTGATCGTTATTTTTACCAATATTGGGCGCATACCTTTAACGTTGATTATGAGTGCACCATCAAGTCAGGCAAATTAAAGCCGATGGATGATGTTGCTGAGCTGAAGTGGTTCCCGAAAAAAAGCATCCCATGGCCATGGTTAGCCTTTAGTCATTTAGAAATAGGCTTGCGTGATTGGATACGGCAAACCAAGTAGGTTTTTTCGTCAATAGTTTTTCAGAAAGCCATTAAGTTTTATTAGCGGTATTTTTGCTAATGTTGTGCATTATTTACTTGACAGATTGCGTGCAATAAGGGTAGCATTTTATTAAATAAAATTCTTTGAAAATAAAACCACAAATTTTTGCTGTTCCAGAGGGGGACAGCCGTACGTACCTCATGAGGGGGAATTTTTATATAGTATACCCAGATCGGGACTACAAGGAGGTTAGTCTTTGAAAGTGTATTACTATTAAACGTATGGCAAAGCAAAGAATTGTGATGTGTTGTTGACTACAACAACCTCATCGTATACGAGAGGAGAAACGTGATGAAGCAGAAACTTTTTCTGTTTGTACTCCTCGTGGCGATGGTGGCACTCTTTACCGTGAATACTGCGGTAGCATATCCGAATCCGTTCAACGCCTAGCAACGGATCTGGATGAAGGTATTTTGCGAGGCGCGCTCATACTGAGCACGCCTCTTTTTTTAATGATAATTACAAAATCCTCGAGCAAGTAGCGAGGGTTTTGTTTGTGAACTAGATTGTGTTTATAATTTAGCGCCGCCACCCTTGAGCGGATTAAAGCCGTTTGAAATCTCATCACCGTCAGTGTAGCCATCACCGTCTGTATCTGGGTTTAAACGGTCCGTACCATACACATCCTCTCGTTTATCAGTAAGGCCATCACCGTCTGTATCAACGTCAGGACTGATATTTGTATTTGTGTTGCTGTTGATCGTTGCATTAGTGTTTGCATTTGCAGCGGTGTTGGTATTTGTTGCCGTATTTGTATTACTAACGGTGTTTGTATTCACCATGTTGGTATTAAGATTGGTAACGGTGTTTGTGTTTGTTACCACATTTGTGTTTGCTTCTACATTTGCATTAGTTTCAATTGCAGTGTTTGCATTTGCGTTCGCATTGTCATTTTTTTGGCTCAGATAGCTTAGTGCGAGCGCAACACCAGCAATCACGACGAGTATAATTGAAAAAATAATGACACCAATCATAATGAGCTTACGTTTGTTTGTAGGGGGAGTGGTTGGTGATTCGCCCGGCATTGGCGGCATGTCAGGTACTGGAGTCGGCCCTGCGGACTGTGGCGGGATCGGCGGCGATGTTGCTCCTGCTGGAGGTTGAGTAGGTTTTACAGTCATCGGCGCTGGTGCGTCTGGTTGGCCAATTGGAGGCGGTGGTACAGGACCAGAAGTTCCTGGGTTTGCTGCGCCACCTTGAACAGGTTTTAATGGTCCCCGGTCTTTTGCTGGGCCGGGTTGTGGAGATTGTGGTTGTTGCGGTTTATTGACGTTTTCAAACATAGTTGTGCGATTAATAATTGTGTTATTAATTATACCATAAAGAGCGTTATTTTCTCAATAGAATTAGGCTGTAACCACTCACTAAACCGTTTTTTACTAGTTCTATCACCACCTTATCTCAACCCCCTCCTCTGCAAAGGTTATTTCTGTTTACTAGAACATGTGAGTTCCTCCCTTTCTTTATTAAGGAGGGGAGACCCGCCTGCAACGCAAGCTTGCGAGCGGGCAGGGTAGCGTGGTGTACTGATGCAAAAACGTAGGCGAGGATGTGAGGTATTCTAATATTCAGCGAGGTTGTATTTCCTTGCGAAGTAATTGACGGTAGATAAAAGCGATGTGGCATGTTATTATTATAACCATAATTGTTGATTCAATAAAAGAGTATGCAGCTATCAGTAGGAATCGTTGGTTTACCAAACGTGGGGAAATCAACCTTATTTACAGCGCTAACGAAAAATCAAGTTGACGCAGCCAACTATCCTTTTTGTACAATTGATCCCAATATCGGCATTGTTCCGGTACCTGATGAACGATTGTCAAAACTTAATGAGATTTATCAGGCAGAAAAGATTGTCCCTACTGTTGTAGAATTTGTTGATATTGCAGGATTAGTGAGCGGCGCGAATAAAGGTGAGGGACTTGGCAATACTTTTTTGTCACACATCCGCGAGGTTGATGCGATTTGCCAAGTAGTCCGTGACTTTGCTGACCCCAACGTGACGCACGTGAGCGGTGCTATCAACCCACAGTCAGATATTGAAACCATTAATACAGAATTGCTCTATGCTGACCTTGCAACAGTTGATGGGCGTATTGGAGACATTGAGGCAAAAGCAAAAAGCGGAGACAAAGAATTGCAGGAACAACTCATGGTGTATCAGAAAATTAAAGCACTGCTTGATAAAGGTACAGTTCTGAGTAACGCCAGCCTGTCTGAAGAAGAGCAGGCATTGATTTACGATTTGCATTTGTTGACTATGAAGCCAATGTTGTACGTTCTGAATGTGGATGAAGCCGACGCATCACAGCAAAAGGAAGGGTTTATTGCCATCAGCGCAAAGGTTGAAGCGGAATTGGCGTCAATGAGCAAACATGAAGCCCAGGAATACTTACAAGCTATCGGTTTGGAAAAAATAGGACTTGATCGATTGATTGAGGCAGCGTATTCAACACTTGGCTTGATTACATTTTTTACTGCCGGACCCAAGGAAGTGCATGCATGGGCAGTAGAGCGTGGGTCTACTGCACCGCAGGCCGGCGCAAAGGTGCATACTGACTTTGAAGAACAATTTATTCGGGCTGAAATCGCCAGTTGGCAAGATATTGTAAAATATGAAGGTGAAGCAGGCGCAAAAGCAAAAGGGAAGGTACGGATCGAAGGCAAGGAGTATGTTGTTCAGGACGGCGATGTAATTTATTTTAGAATTTAGTTAGATAAAATAGTTTGCCGCTAAGGCTAGTAGTTTTGTATTTTTGTTGTTGATTACGATGCTTATCAGCGGTATACTAAAAGTGGAGTACATTCGACAATTACTTCTACATCAAGATAGAAGGAGGCTTTTTATGAGTTCTAGATATTGTAAGGTGAGACGCGTTTCGCGTTTACACAAGTTGCAAAGAAGGTTGATTACTGCAGCGATGCGGTTTTCGATGACTCGCAATTTAGCGGTGGAGCAAAGACGCATATTGCGTTGGCAGACTTCACAGAGAGGAGCAAACAGAGGTCACATAATTTTTTTTCATGATGTTCCGAGTTTGGAGACTTGGAAATGGTTATCCGCGCTGTATGATGTATGGAGGAGGTGATCATCGAGTCGGGTATATGTGTTTTCAAATAAAGAAGACGTATGACCGCATGAGGAGTTTGCTTACCCTCCTTTCCGGATTTTCTTATTACAAAAAGTGTGTGCTTCGCAATCCGGATCGTATATAAGCACACGTGTAGAAGGAAGAACTAAAATTATATTTAGATGTACTGTGGGCCGAGGCGTTATACGTTTCGGCTCAATTTTATCCCGTTAGAAATAATACCCAGCTGCTGGCGGTGTAGTTACTGCAAAGAATAATCCATGCGGGGTCAAATACTCCACTGGAATTTCTAACGAGATTTATCGGCGGTACTGGAATATAAAGATTTCGCGGTGTACTTTTTGGTCTGGACGTTTGTAGATCAGCGAACCGCGTGCGGTAGGATTCACGTGTGAAAATATCGATGCCTGATCAGGGATGGGATTGATACGGGAAAAGCCCAGTTGTTGAACAGCCTCCAAAATTTTAAGCACATACGTACCGTGTTTTATCTTGAACAGCGGAAAAACGATTACAACAATCGCATCATTTTTAAGAACTTGACTAAATGATTTGAACGAAGCGGTGTACAATGCTTCTAAATCTTCGACGTTTTTTTGTGCTTCTTTATCAGTTGGTTCCTTTTTTAGCGGAGGGCCAAGGTACGGCTCGGTTACAATACAGTCAATCGTATCGCTCTGAATTTCCTTGTGAAGATTTTTTGCGTCAAGTACGAAAAGTGTGACGTTGTCAGTTGATTGGGGGTAGTGTTGTTTTTGCCAGGAAATATTTTGTTTGGTATCTTCAATGGCTTTTTTACTGATGTCACTGCCGATAATTTTTTGTATACCCAGCATCTGAGCTTGCTGGATAATTGTACCGGAACCACAAAAAGGATCCAAGAGTACGTCTTTGCTTTTTGTTTTTGCAAGGTTGATAATAATCTTGGCAAGTTTTGGAGGAAGCATGCCAGATCGCGCATCCCTTTGTGGTCTGCCATAGTCCTGATGCGAGTATTCTTCAAAAGCCTGGACTGCGTGTGTTTTGCCTAGATAGACATTTTTTTCGCTTTCTACAATCAGGATATCTGCACCTCGTTTCAACACGTCATTTTTTGTGATTTGCACGCTGGTCAGTGCGCCATATTCGCCGAGGAGAACCCTGCTCTTGTACGCATTCCGTTTAAGCTCTTGTTTAATTGTCATCCCCTGATTATTAATGTGGCGGTGGTTACGAGAGGAGAGCGTGCCATAACACGAAAAACCAAAGATTATTTTTTGATGATGTTGTGCAAAATAGTTTTGTACTAGATTATCTACTGAGAGTGATTTTATCAAATCATTAATCGTTGAGTATTGCCTCTCAATCGTGCCAATTTTAATACTGCCGCCAAGATTGATTTGCCAGTTTTTAAACTCGATTTGGGTTTCACACTCTACAATAAGGGCCGTACCGACGTAATCAACAGTTGTCATTTTAATACCACTTTTTTTCGCGAAATGAAAGATTTCTGCTAAAGAAAGCAACGGATTATTACCCAAGATAAAACAATATTTTATCATATTAGTATTTTCAGTATAGCAGTTTTATTAGGTAATTGGCTATACTTGCGTTGAAATACGTTTTGTGTTAGACTCCATTTGAAACGAGTATTTTGCATAGAGTGCAGTTTTTTTATCCCTTTATTATTTATTATTTGAACAATCAGGAAATAAGAAATTATGGCACAACATTACGAATTACTGTACGTCGTTACATCGTCAGCAGATGATAAGAAGCTCAAGGAAGTGGATCAGCAAGTTTCTGATTTCATTACCCAGAGCGGCGGTTTAATCACCAAAAAGGATGATTGGGGTAGGCGAAGATTAGCATACGAGATTAACCATGAGAAATATGGCAACTATGTTCTAATGGAAATTGATGCTGATCAAGAAATGCTCAAAAAGCTTGATGCAAGCATGCAGCTCATGCCAGAGGTGTTACGTCAGATCGTTGTTTCCAAACGTGTAAAAACAGAAAGTGAAGTTGCAAAGGAAAAGCAGCTCAAAGAGAAGATAGAAGCAAAACGTGCAGAAAAACAACGAGCAGCTGAAACAGAAGCGCAGATCGCATCAACCAAGGAAGTTCTTGAAGAAAAGCCAGCTGAAACTGTGGAAAAAACAAAAGACGCAAAAGTGGAAAAGATCAGCCTGGAAGATCTTGACAAAAAATTAGATGAAATTTTGAAAGAAGAAATATAATATTAAGCGCTTAAACGTAAGATTATGAACCTAAACAAAGTAATGATTATTGGGAACGTAACCCGAGACCCTGAAGTCCGCACAACACCAAATGGACAGAACGTGACTTCATTAGGCGTTGCCACAAATCGACGTTGGACTGACAAGTCTGGTGAAAAAAAGGAACAGGTTGAATACCATAATGTAGTTGCTTGGAGAAAGCTCGCAGATATCGTAGGGCAGTATGTAAAAAAGGGCAGTAAAATTTATATTGAAGGAAGACTGCAAACCCGTTCGTGGGATGATCAGAGCGGTACCAAACGGTATCGCACCGAGATTATTGCAGAAAATATGATAATGCTCGATCGGCCGGGAGCGCCTGGAGCCACAACAAATCGAGCAGATGATAATCCTTCGTCAGAAGGGACGCAACCAGAACCGGAACAGAAGGAGCCGGAAATCAATGTTGAAGACATCCCGTTTTAATGAGCTACGATAAATCGACTTGTATCTATGATAAAAAATAAGACAAAACCAGCCCAAGTGCAGAAAGAATGTCATTTTTGCGTCAATGGGATGAACGAAATTGATTATAAAGAAACACAGTTATTGCAACGATTCACATCGTCGTACGGCAAGATTCTACCACGGAAAAAGACAGGCGTCTGTGCCAAACACCAACGTAAATTAGCGCAAGCGATCAAGCGTGCGCGAATTATGGCACTCATGCCATTTACTACGAGATAACATGCTGGCAGTTAACGATTGTAAAGCTGGTAGGTATATTGTGCTTGATGGAGAGCCGTTTGTGATCCTCAAGCATGATTTTATTAAAATGGGACGAGGCCAGGGCGTTATGCGCACTTCGATCAAGAACCTTAAAAATGGCAAGACACTTAATAAAAGCTTCAAAGGTTCGGATAAAGTAGAAGAAGCGGATATTAGCAGATCAAAGGCAAATTATTTGTATCAAGAAAGTTCTCAGTACTATTTCATGGATTCAACAAGCTATGACCAGTTTTTTGTTACAGAAGATCAGATTGGTAAAGAAAAAACAGGTTTTCTCAAGGAGAATTTGGAGGTTGATGTTTTGAATTTTAATGGTCAGGCAATTAACGTTGAGTTGCCGACTAAAATCAAGTACACTGTCAAGTCCGCACCGACAGGAGTACGTGGAGACACAGCGCAAGGATCGGTCACTAAAAAAGTCACGCTAGAAACAGATATTGTAATCGACGTACCGCTTTTTATCAAAGAAGGTGAAACAATCGAGATTAATACTGAGACCGGTAAGTACGTCGGTAAAGGCTAGTTGTAAAATTACTTCAATAAAAAAGCTCACTATAATGAAGTGAGATTTTTTGTTTATAGTGTGGAAGATGAGATTGAGATAAATAGGTAACACCCCTAGATTAAGGGTTCATGGTAGAATCTAGGGTATATTTATCATTAATCTCATCTAGTTTATGTTATCTTCTAAGGTGGTTAAG
>CAZBNI010000024.1:6720-7969 GCA_964493105.1 uncultured Gammaproteobacteria bacterium | reverse complement strand
TAGGTATAATCCCAAAATTTTTCTTCGATATCTCGAAAATTATCTTCATTTTCCGGTAAAAGATTTGGAATTCCATCCTCGAATTGATATTTCTTACCGTCTTCTTCCGACCAAAATGAATTTCCTTTTTTGATTAATTTTTTGCCAGTATCTGGCGATGCAGCGATTGTCGCGAACAGCATGTTATAAGAACTTGTTAATTTTTTTTAGTTTGAATAATTGAACCCCCACTGCCAAAAAAATGCTTATAGGATATACAAATAATAATCCAAAATATAAAAATACAGATTTATGTTTAAAGAAGTAGTAGAGTAAGCTTCTATTGAAGATCAATTGCTTTGTTGTCGCTTTCTGTTGTGAGAAGCTAGCGGCTTTTTGATGCTGTATTGTAGTGCCAGCAAAATAATATGTATTCCATTGAGATTGAGTCAGCCGTTTACAGAGGTCCACTTCTTCATACCAAATAAAAAAATGATCGTCCAAAAGCCCGATCTTCTTCAAGACTTCCCTCCTTATCATATAAAATGAGCCCATCACCTGATCTACGGGTTGAGTCTTTGAATAATTGAAATTCTGGTTGTAGTACCGACGAAACGGCGCCAATTCCGGAAAGAAATGATGAATTTTTAAAAGCAGTAAAAAATGAGATAAAAAATCAGGAAAACGCCGTACCGAAGGCTGATGTGATCCGTCTTGATTTTTAATACGGCAACCAACAATACCCGCATCCGGTGTTTTGTTCATGAACAAAACTGTCTTTTGTATTGAATTTTCTAATAAGATTGTATCGGGATTTAGTAATAAGATATACTCACCATGGGATTTTTTTATTGCCTGATTGCAAGCCTTTGAAAATCCATTATTTTCAGAATTTGAGATACAGTGTACTTTTGGGAATTCTTCCTGGACCATTTTCAAAGTGCCGTCATTCGAACTATTATCAACAACAAAAACCTCGAATTCGAGGTTTTGAGTTTTGTCGAAAACAGAGTTTAGGCAGGCACGTAACTGTTCTTTAACGCGCCAAGAAACAATAACGATTGATGCGTCCATATGATGCTATTGTACTGATATTTGGCCATTTTCGCAACCATCAGTCGTGATTTTATTTGAGTATTTTCCTTTTCAGAATCGTAAAAATGTTCTTTATACTAAACTTGGAGATCCCTTTTCCATGCATTGGAGCACTAAAAAGTCTTTCAGGATACCATACTCCTTGGTACCCCTTGTCGAGCATCCGCTTCCACAA
>CAZBNI010000024.1:0-6710 GCA_964493105.1 uncultured Gammaproteobacteria bacterium | reverse complement strand
CAACGTTTGATGAGTTTAACCAAATCTTTTAAACTATTTTTTGAAATGCCTCCTTTTTTCATTGGAGAGCTGAAAAGCCTTTCAGGATACCAGATACCTTCATAACCCTTGGACAACATGCGTTTCCACAAATCCCAGTCCTGATACCGTTGCAATGATTCGTCAAACCCAATAAAATGTTCTCTACGTATAAGCGACATAGTGCTGATATAATTCTCTTTTCTAAGTTTCTCCGCATCAAAAGGAAACAAATCGAATGTATGAGGCCCAAAGACAAAATTTGAGTAGCAATATGATGCTTCGAGATTTTTTTCAAGCGTACTAACCATGGCCGAGATCATATTGGCTTTTAATTTGACATCCGAATCACAAAAAAGAATATACTCACCTTGTGATTTTTTAAATCCGTTGTTTCTTGCCGCTGCAGCGCCTTTATTTTCCTGATTAACAGTATTTATTTTTTTTTGATATCCGTTTAAGAGAAGCGCGGTTTTATCAGTCGAACCGTCATTGACAACAATAACTTCAAGAGGCTGATAGTCCTGACTAAAAATACCATCAAGTGTTTTAATAATTGAGCGTTCAGCCTGATAACATGGAACAATGACACTAACCAGCTTACCGTTCATCATTTTAAAATTTCATTTATCTTTTTTACTTCATGCTCCCATCTGAAATTTTTCTGTGCATGTTCACTTCCTGCCAGACCCATTTTTGCTGCAAGCTTGTCATCAGTAAGGAATGTAATAAGCGATTGGGCCAATTCCTGAACATTAGTGGGATCAATGACAAGACCGGAAACATTGTGTTTAATGGCTTCAGGCACACCGCCTGAGTTACCACCAATAACGGGCTTACCAAACAAATTTGCTTCGAGATATACCATGCCAAATCCCTCGACATCAATAGTTTCGCCATATTTGTTCTTAAGGCTGCGTGAAGGCATGCAAAAAACGTGGCAGCATTTATAATAATACGGCAATTCATCGTCAGTTACTTTGTCAAAGATTTTTACATAGTTACCAACATCGTGTTGTTTGATGAGTGACTCCAATTCCTCCCTAAAAGGCCCGTTACCAACGATAATATACTGTACATTCGGTACTTTTTTTATTACAGACGGCAATGCCTCAATCATTTTATCATATCCCTTACGTTGGACTATATTCCCTACCGAAAGGATTACTTTTTTTCCTGTTAAATTATGATGTTCGACTAAATAATCGAAGTAGTGCTGATCTACATTGAGATCTAAATTATTTTGAGGCGATGGATATACAATAATTGTTTTTCCTTTAGATGAACCCAGCTTAAGTGCCTCTTGTTTAGTATAGCCGCTATTAGTAACTACTGTCTGTGCATATTTTAGGATTTTACCCGTGAGATACATTTTTATCTTTGATCTCCTCCGAATAACCAAATCTTGTCCGTAGACATATACAATATATGGAATCCCGTAGAAAAATTTTGCGATCAATGCAACGGTTCCAATCGGAAGTATTTGTCCGGCCTGCAGTAACTGAATGTGTTCTTTCTTAATAATCTTTTTAATATCATACAATAAAAAAATCCATTCTGGCCAAATGAATTTTGACTGCTTGAGGATTTTTTTTCGGTATACCTTAAAATTTGTTTTTAAAGAATTCTTGGCTGGCTCAGTAAGTACGGCGATTTTGTCGTACGGTAAATGTGAACAGATGTTCCACAAACTGTTGCTAATGCCTCCGCGGACTGGCGGAAAGTAAAGCGTTATTAAAAGTGACTTTTTCATAATGATTTCCTTAAAAAAGCACGATACAGTGAACGGATATCGCTTTTCGAAATTCCTTTTAGGCTATATAAAACTCCCAGATAAAATAACGCTGCGAGCGGAATGATAATAAATATTGATAACTGATCCTTGAGCAGTAATAGTAAAGCTGCCATGACTGCACCGGCGGCAAAAGTTTTTAATAATGAAATTAAAAGAATTTTTTTATCAATTTTGATAATTTTTCTGACCCATCGTAAACCAAGAAAAAACAGCACAAATCCGCTTACCATTGCAGCTACAGCTGCGCCGTTAAACGTATAGCCTTTGACAGCAATAAAATAAATATTCAAAATAATGTTGATACCAACGGCAATCGCCATATTGATCGTATTTTTTATTTGTCTGTTACAAGCATTTAAAAAGGCTCCAACGGGAAAATTAAGAAAAATTACTACAAGTCCGACCATCAAAATACGCAAGGGCGTAATTGACGTCTCATATGCCTCACCATACATCGTAAGAATTAGTTTGTCTGCCATAATAATAGCTCCAATTGAGATCGGCATTGATATCAGCATCAAATAGTGCATTGCTTTTTCAAATGTTTGTTTTAATTTTGTATGTGAATTAAGGTAAAACGCACTCATTGCCGGAAATATACTTACGGCAAACGCAGATGGGATAAATTCCAGGGCGTAAGTCAACTTATGGGCGCTAACATACCAGCCAACGTGATCCTGACCCTCCAGGCCTAGGAGCATAAAACGATCCGTATAGGTGTAAAATTTAACAAGAATTGCCGTTATCGCGAATGGCAAAGCAATTTTAAGAAATTTTTTAATAATATCAACGTTCCAAGCAAGCCGTATCTTGATATGTAGTTTCCTTTTCAGCATAATCGATGAGAAAAAGAAATTAAAAATACTACCAGTCACAACAGCGACAAAAAGCGCTGGCAGTCCCCAACCAAGCATAAGACCAGTAACACCAAAAATTATAGTTAATATTTGAGTTCCAATAATCCCAAGAGCTTCATATTTCATATTTTGAAGACCACGGAAAACAGCGAAAAACGTAAGTGTAAACGTATCAAGCGCAACAATCACTGCATCAAGATATAAAATTGATTTGATAAGCGGTTCATAATTTGAAATATTTGTAAAGAATCCCATTCCAAGAATTATAACAAACGCAAAAATTGTCTTTACGCCGAGTACATTTGATAGATATTCTTCTGTTTTTTCTGGCTTACGTGCAATTTCACGAACCAGAACCACGCTAAGACTGAAATCAATAAGAATCAAAAAAATTGGGATTAGTGATTAAATAGGATCATATAATCCCAGATCTACTGGTCCTATTTCGCGTGCGATGTAAATGAAATACAAAAAAGAGAGAACTTTCTGGAGTATAAATGCGAGCGTTAGATAGCTCGTATTTTTCAGTATTCTCTCTTGAGCATGGTTACTTTTCTGTTGATCGTTATTGGATGAATCCATCGTTTTATCGCTTCTGCCATTGAGGCGCGCGTCTCGCTTTCTTCAATCCATATTTCTTTCGTTCTTTGACTCTCGAATCTGTTGTTAATAAATTTCTTGATTTTAATTGGGGACGGAATGCGGCATCAATTTTGATTAAAATTTTGCTTAATCCTAATCTAATACTTTCAGCTTGCCCTTTTGTGCCACCCCCGGTAACCTTTACTGAAATCTTGCCGAGATCTTTTTGATTAGTGAGTTCTAGCGATTCGGTCACTACTGCTTGATGCTCAAAATATGGGAAATATTCCTCCAATGATTTACCGTTAATAATAATTTCTTGTTCTTTATTTTTATACAGCCGCACACGAGCCACTGCCGATTTTCTACGGCCAACTGCAAAAATATAAGTATGACGTCGCGGTTTTATAACTTTAGTTGGGGCAGCCTTCTTAAGAAGTGTTTTCTTAACTGCCTTTTTAGTCACCACACGTTTTTTCTTTGGGGCTGATGGTTTCGCTTTCTTAACTGCCCTTTTTGGCGCTTTATCTGTTGATTTCTGCATATTTATTTAAAGCTAATTTTTTTGAGTAATGTTTTACGTAAAGTATTACGAGGCAACATATTTTGTATTACTTTCAAAAAAAGGGTTTGCGGACTTTTGGAATATAATTTTTTCCAAGTAATTCTCTTAAGTCCACCTGGATAACCGCTTGATCGGTAAAAAGCATTTTCGTCCAACTTTTTTTCAGATACATTTATTTTATCAATATTCTCAATTACAACTGATATTGCGGGGATGCGATCTGGTGTAAACGATGGAGACGTTTTTCCATGGATGATAGTTGCAACTTCGGTCGCGAGTCTTCCAATTGGTTTTCGAGTTGCATCAACATTAACCACTTGCTCTTTAGCATGCTGTACTTTTTTTGCTGTCGTCTTTTTTTCCATCGTAATTAAGTATTAAACTAACGTTAAGTAAACTTCTGGTGCGCTATCACCGCTACGGGTGCCAATTTTCATTATACGGGTATATCCACCCTTACGATCTTTATATCGAGGGGAGATGTCTTTGATAATCTTGGTAGCAAGCGTATTTGAACCAATTTTTTTAATAATATCTCTACGTGCTTTTAACGAGTCTGTTTTGCCAATAGTAATTAGTTTCTCAATTTCCGATTTCATTACCTTGGCCTTTGTTTCCGTAGTACGGACTTTTTCATAGGTAAAAAAAGATCTTACAAAATTTCTTGTTAACGATCTGCGATGCGCTTTACCTCTGCCAAGTATTTTTTTCGTACTTCTATGTCTCATTACAAAATTTTGTTACTCTTTCTTAGACCTACCGCGTTTCTTTTTGGGTTTTTCTTCTTTTTCCGCCTCTTCTTTAACTGTTTTTTTAACACTTTTTTCAGCTTTTGCAAGCCCATCAAGATCTTCTTTTTTAGAAGATTGTGTTTTGGAAGCTTTTGTGGCCGGCGTTGTTTCAAAACCTACAATTTGCGAAAAATGATCAACTAAAAGCGATGCACTTTTCTTAAGTGCCTCTTCGGGACTCATTGTGCCGTCAGTTAAAATATTTAGTATAATTCTGTCGTAATTTGTCATTTGACCTACACGGACATTTTCTACCGAATAATTGACATTTTTTACAGGCGTAAATATTGAATCAATTGCAATAGTTCCAAGCGAAAATTTTAATGTTTCTTTATTTTCAACCGGCACATACCCACGCCCTGATTTTACAGTTAATTCCATCTCAACTTCTGCCGATTTATCATTTAAAGTGGCGATTTCAGCATTAGGATTAGTAACTTCTATATCACTGGTTAATTTAATATCTTTCGCTTTAATCTTTTTAGCACCTTTGACCTTAAGCGAGACAACTGCCTCATCAGTATTGTGAAGTTTGAAACAAATTTTTTTTAGATTGAGTATAATCTCAACGATATCTTCTTTTACGCCCGGCAAAGTACTAAACTCATGCGTGGCTCCATTAAACTTTACTGACGTTATTGCTGCGCCTGGTAATGACGATAAAAGTACTCGTCGCAATGCGTTGCCAACTGTAGTACCATATCCTGGGTAGCAAGGTTCTATGGTGATTTTTGCCTGATTTGTTCCGGTTTTTTCGACGTTATACTTATCAGGTAATGCTAATTTTTCCATACTTATTTATATTATTGATTGTTATTAACGTGAGTAAAATTCAATTATCATTGAGGTGTCAAAGCCTTGTTCCAGTTCTTCTTTTGCTGGTAAGCTCGCTACCTTAGATTGAAGTTTTGCTTTATCAGTTGTAAAAAGCCACGAAGGTAGATTTTTTTTACTAATGCTTTTTGGCACATCTTTAAATAGTATTTTTTGTAAACTTTTTGGCCTGATTGAAATCATTTCGCCAATTTTAACGTGATAAGAAGGTATGGTAACTTTTTTATTGTTTACTCTAACATGACCATGATTGATAGCTTGACGTGCCGAGCGACGCGTTTTTGAAAAACCAAGTCTGAATAAAACATTGTCTAATCTCGTTTCTAATAAGGCAACAAGATTCTCTCCTGCCGCGCCCTTCATTTTTTTTGCTTTTTTAAAATAGTTTCTAAATTGTTTTTCGCGCATTCCATAGAGTTTTTTTGCTTTTTGCTTCTCGCGCAATTGCTGACCATATTCTGATACACGACGCATTTTTTTAGGTCCATGCTGTCCTGGTGGATATGGTCTTTTTACTACAGGATTTTTCGATGATTCTGCGTCATCTAACTTCTCGCCGAATTGTCGTGACAATTTATATTTTGGTCCGATATCTTTACCCATATAATTATACTCGTCGTGGTTTTGGAGGACGGCAACCGTTATGTGGTATAGGTGTTACGTCCTTAATTGATAAAACAGTTATATTATTTGCATTAAATGCGCGAATTGATGCTTCACGTCCTGAACCGACGCCTTTTACAAATACATCAATTGATTTAATGCCCATTTCCTTCACTTTTTCAGAAATTTCTCTCACAATTGTTGTTGCAGCAAATGGAGTTGCTTTTTTAGGACCTTTAAATCCCATATGACCCGCCGAAGACCATGCAAGTATATTACCCTGAGGATCGGTTACTGTTACCAAGGTATTGTTATAAGTAGCTTGAATGTAAGCATTCCCATGCGGTACAAACTTCCGTTTCTTTGACTTGGAACGTAATTTGCGTTTTGAGCTTGTCTTTTTTGTCTCTGCCATTGTTAAAAAAATTTAAGTCTTATCAGCAGCGCTTTTTCGTCCAGAACCCATTGTCCTACGGACATTACCATGAGCGGTTCGTGAATTTGTTTTGGTGCGTTGACCACGTGTAGGTAAATTACGCGCATGCCTATTTCCTCGATATGTACTGATTTCTTTTAGTCGCTTAATCTTCATTAATACCGAACGTTTAAGGTCGCCTTCTACCTTATAATTGAGGTAATACAACTTTGAGTTCACCTCTTTGTAA
>CAZBNI010000023.1:0-8223 GCA_964493105.1 uncultured Gammaproteobacteria bacterium | reverse complement strand
TGTCGTCAGCTCGTGTCGTGAGATGTCGGGTTAAGTCCTTTAACGAGCGCAACCCCTATGATATGTTACATTGTTCATATCAAACTGCCTCGGATAACGGGGAGGAAGGTGGGGATGACGTCAAGTCAGCATGGCCCTTTGACGCCCTGGGCTGCACACGTGCTACAATGGGCAATACAATGGGTCGCCAAACCGCAAGGTGGAGCTAATCCCATCAAACTTGCTCTCAGTTCGGATTGAAGGCTGCAACTCGCCTTCATGAAGCTGGAATCGCTAGTAATCGCAGATCAGCTACGCTGCGGTGAATACGTTCTCGGGTTTTGTACACACCGCCCGTCACGCCAAGAGAGTCGGTAATACCCGAAGTGCCTCATTTTGGGGACCCAAGGTAGGACCGATGATAGGGGCGAAGTCGTAACAAGGCATCGGTAGCGGAAGCTGTCGATGGATCACCTCCTTTCAAGGAGATACAGTCGGTTTATAAATCCGACTTAGGTCGACTACAGGATTCTTCTTTGAACTTGTAGGACATCACAAGTCACAACAAATTTTCAAAACGTTCTCTTCTTATCACATTTCTGGCTGCCATCATAATCATTACTACAGCATACTGATGTACCGAGCATTTATTGATTTATTTAGTGCCGTTTAGTACAATTTGGTTAAGGCTGTAGTTTTTTATTACTGTTCAAGAACGTAGCCTCATGTACTAATTAAGGGCATGTAGCTCAGCTGGTTACCCCGTTTTCCCTGAAACAAGTTCAGGGTTCACGGGGCACGGAGCGCTACTATATCCTTTCCAATATAATTCCCTCGGTGGGCGATTAGCTCAGTTGGTTAGAGCGCGTCACTGATAATGACGAGGTCCCAGGTTCAACTCCTGGATCGCCCACCGAGGGAATTAAGCGCGCCTGCCCGGCTGGCGAGCGCAGTAAGCCTAGCGGGGTCACTAATAATGACGAGGTCGGAGGTTTGAATCCTCCCGTGCCCACCAGTAGGATATGAATTATAGCGCTCCGTGCGTCGGGCTGGTAATGACGATGGTCTTAAACGAGAATCCTGGCATGCCCACCAAGTAGTATTTGAGATGAAAAAAATCGAGCTGGATGTAACAAGATTCAGCGAGAAAAAGGAGAAGTGGTATGAAGGGTGCAGTTTTCAATCAAAAATTGGAAACGGAACCCGAAATACCATTTGGACGTGCCGCGGTAGCTCAGTGGTAGAGCGAAGGACTGAAAATCCTTGCGTCGGTGGTTCAATTCCGCCCCGCGGCATGAGGGAATATTTCCCAACTCGTAGCGAAGTGGGTTTCGCCATAAGCGAAACGAGCGCGACCATAGGAGCGCTCTGGAAGAGCGAAGGACTGAAAATCCTGAAACCTGTCCTGAACATTAAATGCTAACGAAATGATTCATGATCAGTGGTTTCCGTCTAGGCATTTGCACAGGATAAACTAGCGTACCAACGAAAAAATAATCATAACCATGGATACCCTTTCTCACGCATTATGGCCAATTGCTCTATTTCCAACTAAACGCTGGAAGCTACAAGCAGCATTATGGGGCATCTCACCTGACATTGGCATGATTGGACCATTGTGGTGCTTAATTTCACAAGATGGCATCCGACAATTATTATGAATTATTCCATTCACTAACCGAGCCGGCATACCCTAACTCACGCCATCAATACCAGATATTTGGATGGTCTCATATCACTTTCTTCACAGTTTTATTCCTTTCCTAATAATCGGAATTATCGCATCTTTGATATTAAAACGCTTATATCTGCCAATTATTGGTATGTGATTGCACATCCTTCTTGATACATTCTTTCATGGTGGAAAATATGCAACACAGTTTTTTTATCCGGTTTCAATGTTTAGTGTCGACGCGTCAGTAGACTGGCGTGCTCGGGATTAACTGGTCGCTACTTATCGTGTTACTCGCACTGGGTATATACGACATAAAAAGAAAAAAAATAAGTCTTTTACAACGAAATAATACGCATAGTCCTATTTTCTGGATACTGTCGGGGCGTGGCGCAGTTGGCTAGCGCGCCTGCTTTGGGAGCAGGAGGCCGCGAGTTCGAGTCTCGCCGCCCCGACATTGTTTAGAAAGCGCATCCCGCTCTGCGGGAAGGCCGCGAGTTCGAGTCTCGCCGCCCCGACTGGGATGTATTGTTACCAATATAAATAATTTATGTCCAGCCACTCAAAAGAATTCGATCAAAACATTGAGTTGGCTTTTTTAATCCGACACAAGATAGAGATGCTTATATTAAACTTTACAAAAAAATCGTAGCGACCTTTTTTGTAAAGAAAATGGTCTTTATAGATATTCTCCCTACTATCTATTAATGCAGGATATAAAGTTTTGTTATGGTATCAGTAAACAATTTAGTAAAAATTGGACACAATTCCATTTTCCTTTCTTTGCAGGTATTTTATTAAATGATATCTTACTGTCATCCATTGTATTAGCAACTACGAATCTACTAAATAATAACTCAAAAAAAGAATAAAAATTACTCAAGAAATAACCAAGTTAATGCAAGATTATAATGATATAACACCAACCGTTTCATACGGACTCCGACTACTTCGTAATGCCTTGGAACATAAAAATTACCAATTAAGTATATATAAAGGAGGTGTTAAGCACTACTTTCATCTATATAGAGGAGGTTATACTTTCCATGGCCCATTGATTATAAAACAAAATAACTCAAAAATGAGTGGTTATAAGTCTCACGATTGGTATATCAATATACAATTATATTATTTAATAACGGAGAATATTTACATCAACATTAGAGAAAAACTACTAAATAAACGTTACCATAAAAAAAGAGAAGTCTTTTTAAAAAATCTAAATGTTAAAACATGGACTGGAGTATCGACAATGAAAAAAGCTCTAATTATAATATTCATTACTATATGACCTTTTACGATAAAGTATATACTATTGTAAAAAACATACCGCGCGGCAAAGTCGCCACTTACGGTCAAATAGCCGCAATGATCGGCTCGCCCCGTGGAGCACGCATGGTTGGCTGGGCTCTTCACGCAATGGATGGCGGCAGGCTCGAAGAAATTCCATGGCAGCGGGTTATCAACAGAGAGGGGAGAATCAGCACCACATGCAAAGTGCACCCACCTGATCAACAAGCCATGTTATTACGCAAAGATAATGTGGTCGTTAAGGAGCGTAAAGATGGCTTTTATGTTGACTTAAACAAATATCTCTGGCAACCTTAAGAACACTAACTGCGCGGGTGTGGTATAACGGCTATTATGTCACCCTTCCAAGGTGAAGATGGCGGTTCGACTCCGCTCACCCGCTTTTCAATAATGTATTCGATTCTTGTAGCGAAGCGGAAATCCCGCCCTCGTGGCGGGGCCGTTACCCGCTTTTAAAATGATAGTTTTATGGAGTTTATTCCGATGTATATCGGGACTCACCCGCTTCATGCAATTAAAAGTCCCTTACAAAATAAGTGTCTTTTTTTGATTACAATGTTATCCACAGTTTTTGCGAATAATATCAATTTTGTTTCCCACTTTTGTAAAAATATTTTTAAAAAAGACTAATTTTTTTGCTAATATTAAATAATATACAGCTGCCCACTATTGACTTTTCTATATATAGTAGTATACTGTATAGTAGAGCTACAATATATCGTTAAAGTTCATTACATCACCATTACAATACATGCATCAAAGTAATGGTGTGGGTTTTTGTGCCTATAAACATTATATTTTCTCCTACGAGTCCTTTCACTATTCAAAAACAAAAGTAAAAATTTGCAAACAACCATTCATTGGTTTATCATATAAGTACACTCAAAACAAAAACTACCTCAATGCTCTAGGATCTATCCATCTTGTACTGCATTCGGAATTTTTTGCTCCATAGAGAATCCATGATCCAGAAAACTATATCAGGACATACCTGACTGGTTAAGTTGCGCTCAATAAGCATAAAAATACTGCCTTTTTTCAGAATTGTTAACATGACTACAATCATCATGCCTCCTGTTAGTTCCTTTACGGCTCTCTTATCTACATTTTTTCACACAAATTTGAAATATACATATAGAAAACTAGCAATATAAAAACTATGATGCTCCAAGCAACCAAACAAGTAACAAAAATCAGGAAACGAGATGGAAGAATTGTGGATTTTGACTCCGAACGTATTGTACGGGCAGTACGCAAGGCAGGTGAGGCAACAGGTGAATTTGGCGAAGAGACAGCACGACAGCTTACGTTACGTGTTTTGGGCATTGCACAAGAAACAATTGATGGCGACGTACCAACTGTTGAACAGGTTCAGGACATTGTTGAAGAAGTGCTGCTTGCTTCTACCTATCGTAAAACGGCCAAAGCATATATCCTGTATCGTGACCAACATACCAAGATGCGGGAAATCGCTACCAAGGATTCAGTTAATCTCGTTGATCAATATCTCAAACAATTAGATTGGCAGGTTAATGAGAATAGCAATATGGCTTTCTCACTTCAAGGTCTCAACAATTATATTGCTTCCGAAATTAGCAAAACCTACTGGCTTAATAAAATCTACCCACCCGAGATCCGCTCCAGCCACTCAAGCGGGGATTTTCATATTCATGATCTTAACTTCCTTGCTGTCTATTGTGTCGGTTGGGATCTCAATGACCTAATTACTCAGGGATTCAAAGGCGTTCCGGGAAAAATTGAAAGTAAACCGCCGAAACATTTTCGTACTGCACTTGGTCAGGTGGTCAACTTCTTTTATACATTACAAGGCGAGGCTGCTGGCGCGCAAGCATTTTCAAATTTTGATACGCTCCTTGCCCCATTTATCAGATATGACGATCTCAATTATAAAAAAGTGAAACAAGCGCTCCAAGAATTTATCTTTAATATCAACGTACCAACCCGTGTTGGTTTTCAGACTCCATTCACAAATGTCACTATGGACCTGAATGTACCATCAATATACAAGGACCAGCCAGTTATTATCGGAGGCAAGCCACAAAAAGAAACCTACAAAGATTTCCAAAAAGAACTTGATATTTTCAATAAAGCCTTCCTAGAGCTAATGCTTGAAGGAGATGCAAAAGGTCGGGTATTTACATTCCCAATCCCAACATACAACATTACCAAAGACTTTGATTGGGATAACCCAAATCATAATCTCCTCTGGAAAATTACAGGTAAGTATGGTATTCCATACTTTTCTAACTTTGTTAACTCCGACATGGATCCAGAAGATGCGAGATCAATGTGTTGTCGTTTACGTTTGAATACAAAAGATCTTAAAAAACGCGGCGGTGGTCTTTTCGGTGCACATCCATTAACAGGGTCCATCGGCGTTGTAACGCTCAATATGCCACGCATTGGATATCTAGCAAAGTCTAAAGATGAATTTTTATTACGTCTCGAGCGATTAATGAATTTGTCAAAAGAAAGTCTGGAAATCAAACGTAAAGATATTGAACGGTTTACTGAACAGGGGCTGTATCCATACACAAAGTTTTATCTCCGTGATATGAAACAGCGATTTGGTGAATACTGGAAAAATCACTTTTCAACCATTGGTCTTCTAGGTATGAATGAAGCATGCGTAAATTTGCTAAATAAAGATATCGCGAGTGAAGAAGGTTCCAAATTCGCAGAAAAAGTTATGGATTTCATGCGTAATAAGCTCATTGAATTCCAGAAGAAAACAGGCAATAATTACAATCTTGAAGCAACCCCAGCGGAAGGTACTTCATACCGCCTTGCCAAAAAAGATAAGGAAAGACACCCGATGATCAAGGCGGCCAATGAAAAAGAGTACAGAAGTGAGGCAGAGCCATTTTATACAAACTCTACACAACTGCCAGTTAATTATACTGACGACATGTTCGAAGTTCTTGATCTTCAGGACAAACTGCAAACAAAATACACAGGTGGTACAGTTATTCACTTGTTCCTTGGGGAACAGGTGACTGATACCAAAGCTGTTAAAACAATGGTGAAGAAAATTTGTGAGACCTATCACCTTCCATATTTTACCTTCACCCCAACCTTTAGCGTATGCCCTTCTCATGGGTATTTAGATGGGGAGCACCATGAGTGTCCTAAATGCGAAGCAACGTGTGAGGTGTATTCCAGAGTTGTTGGCTATCTGCGTCCAGTCAGTCAGTGGAATAAAGGCAAGAAGGAAGAATTCAAACATCGCGTTACGGTAGAAAAAAGAATCCACGAACAAATACCAGTAACAAAAGTTAAATAGTTTTCTTCGCAGCATGAAAATAGGTGCACTGCAAAAGTTTTCTCTGATCGATTACCCCGGCAAAGTGTGTGCGATCATCTTTACGATTGGATGCAACTTTCGTTGTGGCTATTGCCACAATCCGGAATTAGTAAATCCGGAACAATTTCCCGAACCAATTACCGAAAAAAGTTTCTTTTCTTTTTTACAAAACAGAAAAGGAAAACTAGAAGCAATCACGATTACTGGCGGCGAGCCAACACTGCAGCCGGACCTCATACGCTTCCTTAAGCAGGTTAAGCGCTATGACTATTTGGTCAAACTTGATACTAACGGAACAAACCCAGAAATGATACAACAAGCTCTTAAAAACAAACTGGTTGATTATATTGCTATGGACGTCAAAGGTCCGCTCAACCGGTATCAGGAAATAGTCAATATTACAATGAATACAAATACAATTAAAAAAAGCATCTCCCTTATAATGAATTCTGGAATTGAATATGAATTCCGCACAACGATTACAAAACCTCAGATCGGCACTAAAGATATCATCGAAATTGGAAAGTTAATCAAGGGAGCGAAACTATTTGCCCTACAAAAATTTATTCCCACTAAGACTAATGATCCTGCATTTCTTGAAGCTGCAACCTACACTGATCAAGAATTTGCTTTACTGCAAGAAATTGCAATTAAATACGTTCAAAAGTGTATCGTTCGATAGAATAACGCCCTAAAAAGCGTCCAGACGCTATCCCCTTGACCCTGTTAGAGTGTTTTCTTGTTCTAAGAGTCTTAAGAGTATAATCGATCTCATTTCCAGTGAGCTTTTTCATTATGGATAAAAACTCTAAATAGGGGTGCAAAAGACGAGATACATTTCGGACACCCCCATATTAAGGGTTTTGGTAAAATGAAGGGGTATGAAATGGCTAAACTATCTCGCCTATATGGCTTACCAACAGTATCGGCAGTCCCTGCAAAGGCTGTCAGCGCCCTTTAATAAGTATGAATTGTGGCACAGGACCGCGAAAACTCTGCGTTTATCCAAAGAGGCCCTGCTACGCTTGGAATGGTTCATTTTTTACCATACCAAAGCTAAGCGCAACGCTTCCCTGACCGTCAGGCACTTTGGCGTCCCACGTTCCCAATTCTACTACTGGTTCAACCGTTTTGACGAACATAACCTCCGGTCCCTGGAAAACCGTTCCACCGCGCCCAGCCATACCAGACAAAGAACGATCTCCGATCTAAGGGAACAACGGGCGATTGATGTGCGCAAAGCGCATATACACTGGGGTAAAATGAAGCTGGTTCCGAATTATCAAGACACATACGGCGAGAAACTGTCATCATGGCAGTTCCAGCGGGTCATCCGGAAATATCACCTGTATCCCAAACCCGCCCAAAACACCAAGACACAGAAAAAACGGCTTCGCGCAAAGAAAAAGAAGAGGATATCCGAACTCAAGGTGAAACTGCCGCGCTTAGGCTATCTGCTCCACTTTGATACCATTGAACTGCATTGGAACGGTTTAATACGGTATATCATCACTACGATTGACCACTTCACTAAGCTGGCTTTTACGCCACTAAAAGCTCGGCTTTAGCCAGTGATTTTCTGTCCCGAGTTGACTATCTCTTAGATGGCCATGTCCCAAGAGTTGGTCACGATAATGGAACTGAGTTCGAAAAGTACTTCAAGGAATCGTGCCAAAAGCTGGGAATTACCCAGTACCATTCACGGCCCCATACCCCAAAAAACAATCCAGTCTGCGAAAGACTTAACCAGACGCTTCAGCATGAGTGGCTAAAGGATGGAAACATGACAACAAACATTGACCTTTTTAACCAACGCTTAAAAGAATTTATCATTGAATACAACTTCAAGCGTCCACATCAGGCGCTTGGCTATTTAACTCCCATTCAATTTGCCGTACAATACAGGCAACTGTCCGAAAGGTACCTGTCTAGGACA
>CAZBNI010000022.1:0-8230 GCA_964493105.1 uncultured Gammaproteobacteria bacterium | reverse complement strand
AATTCACTGCCGCCTTGTTTGATAAGCGGTTCGTATTCTCGTTGAACGCTTTTTGTGTTAACGCCAACTCCAAGCGCTTCCGCAATAATTACGCGCAGGGGCACGAGGGATTTGTACGGCGGCCTATTATTTGGCTGATAACCCTCTTCGCGGTCAGCTAATTCCTGGACTCGGTATGATACGCCAACTGTTAGCTTTTTCTTGCATTTCGGGCATATTCCTTTATTTTTTTTGGTTTCAGCGGGCGAGAGACATACTTTGCAAGCGCGGTGTCCGTCCCAGTGGTATCTGCCTTCTTCAGGATAGAATTCAATAGTATATGCAATTGAGTTTTCTTTTTGGTTTTTGTTTTGAAGTGCTTCGAGTACGTTGTGGTAACTTAATGATTTTAGATTGAATGCGGTTGCTTCCCGCCCGAGATTTGCCGGAGAATGAGCGTCAGAAAAAGAAACAATTGCCATATGGTCAAGCTGTGACAATCGCCAGTTCATCGGTGGGTCAGACGAGAGGCCTGTTTCAATCGCAGTAATATGCTTTGAGAGTTTTCCAAAACATTCTTCCACTGTATCAAATCCTGATTTGGAGCCGAACATGGAAAACCATGGCGTCCAAATATGCGCGGGGATCAGCATCGCTTCAGGTGATGTTTTCATTATAATTTCTAAAAGTTTTTCAGAATCAAGGCCAAGGATCGGCCGACCGTCTGATTTTAGATTTCCGATGGCACCGAGCTGCTGGTTGATTTTTTTTACCGTTTCGAGATCTGGAGCAATGATTACATTATGAACACGCCGCGTTTGGTCGTGGCGCTTGTAAATGCAGCTGATTTCGGTGGTGAGCATGAAGTGTGTACCGCTCGTGTCGCCTTTGAGTTTGTAAAGTCCGTTGTTCTGCTGCTCTAGTTTTGTGCTCAACTCCGTAAACCACGCTGGGTGTGTGAAGTCAGCAGCGGTTACCACATCGATGCCTTTGATCGCTGCCCATTCGCTGATATGCTCAAGATCCATCTGTTTAGAAACGGCGCGGGAATATTTGGAATGAATATGAAGATCAGCGATAAATTCGGGCATTGTTGTTTGTACTTTAGTTAGGCACATATAGTGTATCATTTTGGTAGAGTTGTCTCAAATAGAAAAGGCCGCGAGCGAATCGCGACCTTTGAAAGGTTCGTTCAATGATTATTGCTGTATTTGAGTAGTGGGGATTCCCGCGTTGAGCATTTGAATTAACTCTTCCGTACTTATTCCCATGTCTTTTTCAACAGCAATGAGCGCCTTGAACGCTTCAAGAAAGCGAGCCATCTTATCGTCTGGACTTTCAGTGTCATACTGCTTATCTCTACGTGTGTTCCCGTGCCCACGATAAATTGAGGGATGGGGTACTTCAAGATGAGTTGAGTATGGATTCCGCCGCCACGCTCTAAGCATGACTTCCATTGGAACACCGTATCCCTTGGTAATGAGCTTTGGTGTAATGTGTTCAACTATATCGATTGGTAGTCCAAAGAATCCGGACCGCGCATCGGTAATTTTCCATCCCATCATGCGGTGAAGATGACCTGCAAACAAGTCGTTCAGCACGACTCGATCAAGCATTGTCCCTTGGTGTTTTGTAGCTGGATGAAATCGTGAGCATACAACTGGCCCTGCCTCAGCCTTCAAGTGGTGAATGAGCCTAAGAAGAAATTCGGGTAGATGTTGCCCATCCGCATCGATTTTGATAACAAAGTCTGACTTCAGGTTGCCAAGAATATGTTCAAAGCCGGTACGGTATGCAGCGCCAACACCTATATTTTGTTTATGACTAAGGGACTCACAGGAATGACGTTGGATCACTTTTTTTGTATCATCCGTGGAACCGTCATCAATAACCAATATATGTGTATTCTTGTCGGTACATTGCCTGACTTCGGGTATCAAGCGATCAAGCGTCTCCGCATCATTGAACGACGTAAACATGATTGTCGTACGTCGAGACATAGCATCTCCTTGTGAAAAGGTTCATTTTTTATTTATTTCGATATCTTACTATTTGTCGGATGTACTGTCAAGGAGTATTGTAAAAATAGTACAATTGTTATTGAATTGTAGCAACGTATTAGTTATCCTATCATTTTTTTTACTAATTCTAGCTGTTTTTGGGTATTGATACCAAGTCCTTCAATGGCCTTTGCTTTCGCCGAGCCGATTTTTTGTTTCTGCTCGCAGGCCATTTTGATCAGATCTGGTAAATAATATTCACCTTGAGAATTCTCATTTTTTATTTTGGAAATATTTTTCCAGAGCCAGGCCGCATCGAAGCATAAATAGGTAGGATTGAGCTCTTTGATTTTTCTTTCAGTAGGAGATGTATCTTTTTGTTCGACAACCTTGATAATCTGCCCTTTTTCATTTCGTATAATGCGACCAAGGTCAAAAAAGCCCTTTCTCCATCCTCTAAAATTTGGCACAGTGATTGTTGCCATGGTTAACACCGATTTGGTGTGAGTATGTTTATGAATAATAGCGTTAATAGTAGCGGCGTTGATCAAAGGTTTATCACCGTACAAGACGAGAACATTTTTCGCTTTACCCTTAAGTGGTTTTTTTGTGCATGCGACTGCGTGTCCGGTACCGAGCTGTTTTTTTTGGAGTACGTAGTTATACTTCAGTCCAAGTTTTTTTTGAACAAGCCGCGCTCCATTCCCAACAACTATTGTAGGAATTACACATGGAAGTGCTTTTTTAATAGCGCTCAAAACATATTGTATCATCGGTCGGCCATTGACCGGTACAAGTACTTTTGGGATATCTTTACGTTTGATACGCTTACCTTTGCCCGCTGCAAGGATGATAATTTTTATTTTTTCCATTAATAGTTTAACTAAGGATTAGAGCAGCTGTTCTGCAAAACGCAGCTGTTCTGCTGAATTAACGCCTATACCTTCACGTGGTTCTATCTGAATAGAGGTGATTGTTTCCTGCTGGTCGCATGCCATTTTAATCAGGTCGGTGAGATAATATTCACCCTGTGCGTTATTATTTTTTAGCTTATCAATATTTTTCCAAAGCCAAGCATTTTTAAAACAAAGATAGTTCGGATTCACTTCCATTGAGGCAGCTTCTTCTGGAGTTGCATCTTTTTTTTCAACAATCCGTATGATATTTCCCTTGTCATCACGAATGATTCTGCCGAAATCAATAAAACTCTTGTACCATGAATCAAAATTCGGCAGTATGATCGTTGCCATACTGAGCGTTGCGTTTTTATTGATAGGACCCTGCGCTAATTGTTGTATGGTGTGAGCGCTTATTAAAGGCATATCACCGTACAGTACAAGGATTTTGTCTGCTTTTCCAATACAAATATCACGGGCACATGCGACCGCGTGCCCTGTGCCGAGTTGTTCTTTTTGTAATATGTAACGATAAGATGGTCCCAACGTTGCTTTAACCTTGTCTGCCTTTTGACCAATTACGATAATCGGATTGGTGTCGATGCCAGCTTGTTTAATCTCGTCAAGGACGTATTGGATCATCGGTTTTCCCTGAATCGGCACCAATACTTTGGGCAGGTCACCGTTATTCATTCGCTTGCCATGTCCAGCGGCGAGAATGATGATTTGAGTATCTGTCATTTTGTTAGTATAGTGTTCTGAACGTTAAAACGGCGGTTACTATCGTAACTCCGTTTCTTAGCTAAAATTATATTGACCGCAACGCTGCTTGTCAAGTGTATCAGTATTAAAAATCTAGTTCAGTAATAATTGGTAAATGATCTGATGCCTGACGTGTAATTTCATTGTCGACAATATACGTTTTTGTGACTGCATTGAGAAGGGCGTCATTAACCATAATATAATCTAACCTAAGGTCGAGGTGGTCTTTATCGTCGGATGCTTCAGTTACGCTGATGTATAGCTTGGTTTTGTCCTGTTCTTCGAGTTTGAGCGTGTCATGCAGGCCGGCATTTTTCAGTGTGTTGACGACATCATGGCGGGGTGGATTTCCGAATTTTGTAATCTGATGTTGTTCTAATTGCTGGGGGAGCGTATCTGGGTAAGGGTCATTTTCTGAAAGTGAATTGAGATCACCCAATATAACTGTCGCGACACTTTTATTTTGTTTGGTAAGATTAATAATCTGTTCAGCCTCAGTTAAGCGTTGGTTTTCAGTTTTTGGACACAGGTGCGCAAGGATAAACTGCATTGTAACGGGCCCCTGTACCGTTAGATAGGGGATACAGTGCCAGATGATTTTCGGGTCAGTCAGGCACTCTTTTGATTGAATGGGAAATCGTGAGTAAAATGCCATATCATAAATACGGCCTGAAGAGGAACGTAGATTTGATCGGAATAGTGCGGATTGGTCAGCGGAGATGTTGAGTAGGTGACTGATTTCTTTAAATCGTCCAGATGTCGTCCAGTCGCACGCTTCTTGAATTGCAAGGATATCAGGATCATGTTCCTTGATAACATTTTTAATGAACGGAAGACGATCCCCACCGCCTTGGTACACATTGTAGGTCATGATTTTCATGTGTGATTGATAGTACTTGATTAATTACTATGATACTATTACAATAGTATACTAAATATCGAGTAATGATAATAGTATGAATGAAAAAATATTTGAACATGCCGAGGATTCTTTTGAAGCAAAGCTGGAAGGCATTAAGCACGAGTGGAACGTGGTGACACTTGACGTTTTGAAAGGGCAGTATCAAAAACGTGGCATGGAACTTCCGGAAATGGATGAAGGGGTATTACTTGAGAAGGCACCGCGCATGCTCGAAGATCTTGCGGACACAGAGACCGAATTAGCACAACCTGCATTTATTGTTATCACTGCGCCTACTGGGGTTGGTAAAGGAACGATTGGCGCAGGCCTGAGAGAACGTGGCATTCCAAAGCTGCCACGCGTTAATACCCGCCCGATCCGGGACGGCGAAGCGGAAGGAGAGGAATATTTTTTTGTTGACGATACGACATTTGAAAAAATGAAAAAGAAGGGAGAAATTTTTTGCACGACATCTACAGCAGAAGAAAGTAAAGAAGCGGAGAGCGCCGGGAAGGTTGACGTTGAGGTACAAGCCGCGAAAACGCAGGCAGGAATCCCAACCAAAGAATTTGATAATTATTTAGCCAGTGGCGAAGTTTTTTTCATAGATTCCGGAGCCGGAACCGCAAAACGGATTAAGCAGGAAAAAAAACTGAAGGATGTAGATTTCAAAACAGTTTTTTTATTGCCGCCATCGTTTGATGAGATGGTGAGACGGGCGACCGGCAGGCGCAGCCAGGAGGATATTGGTAAGGCGGACGTGATGAGCGATGCCACACTCTTGGATCGTTTTTCGATCGCAGTTAATCATTTCCGCCGTTCTGTAGAAACCGCTGACGCATATGTGGTGAATGATCAGGCAGAGCGCGCGGTTGATCAGATTGCACAGTATTCCGGTAAATAAAACTTAATAGATTAAAAAGAGGCCCTTGCTACGCTTTTGCGCGGCAAGGACCGGTTATTTGTGTGACTTTCTCCAAATTAACAGTTAGTGTTAACCTATGGTGAAAGGTTTTAGAATTCTGGTGAGTTCACCAATACGATTGATGGGCGGATCGCCAGGACCTGGTGTGCGCAGGCACATAAAGGTTTGTTTCATTAAATCAATACGCTCCGGTATGTCTGGAATCACAGCGGCCGCGATATCACGGAAGCCATCCAGGTCATTCACATCAATATTGGAGATGACCCTGGTGAGTTGTGCCTCGGTAGGTTGACCGTCTATTTTGTCGATCTCCTTATCAGGCAGTGTATCAAAGTACGACTTTACACTCTTCCACATTTCGGGATTGAGAACTCTTTCTAATTCGTCATTAAGGATATGTCCCCAATGAGGCTTGACTTCTCGTACGAAGTGCCGGAACCGGCGCAATGTCCCCGGAGTGAGGAATTTTCTGCGAACATGACTGTCAATAATGTCCTGATTATCAGGTTGTGGTTCGTGCACAATGTAGATGACGTTCTCCTCATCATAGTAAAGCGGCGGAAATACATCGACGTACCGACAATCACTGTTGATGGTGAAGTTTGCGAGCTGTAGGTCAAGTCCAACAATTGGCCTATCTTGCGGTTGATGAAGTACTCCCGAAATCGATGTAAGGATTTTACCAATAATGGATTTGGCATAGTCATCGGTCGGGTTTTGCCTCAGCAATTCAAGACAGTTCAGTCCCTCGTGCGAGGTTATGTGGAGCGCCCCATCGCCGTTTAATATTATTGTGGTCATGAATTCCTCGGTGAGCAGAACGCCAAAAGATGCGAGTAGCTCACGGAAGCGATGGGTACGACGATTGAGCCTTTCGGCCAATGCGCGACGCTCGTATTTGGGCGTCTCGGTAAAAAGGTGAGGAACAATATCTTTGACTACCATCTGTTTGTCTGCGTCCGTGTCCGTACAGAAGCAGATATGACTAAAGTTCGATCTTGTTGTACCTGTAATTTCCCAGGTACCGCCAAAATGAGAGTGTAACGTCTCGCAAATTAGCGATTTGCGTTCCGGATCGTCTGTCATTTAGTACCTCCCTATATTGTTTTTTTCGGTAATTCCGGTTTATCAAGGTTCATGCGATGTCAATATCGCATTTTGTTTTTGTTATAGAAGGATAGACTGTAGGTGGTGTTTAGAATCTATGCTTCTGCAACAAACAGTGTTAACGTTTCCATTCTTTGAGTACTTCTTCGTAAATTTCCGGCGTCCCAATATCGTACCATTGGCCAGAGAACGGATATCCATATAGTTTATCCAGTTCAACGAGTTTGGGAAACACATCTTTTTCGAGCATTGAGTATCCTTTTTGTGGAATATATTTAAAAATATCGGGATTGAGTATAAAAATTCCTGCGTTAATGAAATTGGAGACGCGTTTTTCTTTGGACGGCTTTTCAGTAAAGGATACGATTTTACTGCCATGTAAATTGATGACACCAAATTCATTTGGTTGAGACGAGGAGGTAACTGCAAGCGAGGCAATGCCGGCGTGTGATTGGTGAAAATCAACAAAGTCAGAAATATTAATATCCGCAAGAATATCGCCGTACATCATGACAAACGGGGAGCCCTGGAGATAGGATTTTGCGTATAGCAATGGCGCCGCAGTACCGTGCTCTTTCTTTTCTTTGATATAGGTAATTTTAACTCCAAAGCGAGATCCGTCGCCGAAATGAGCAACGATTTTGTCTCCCAAATGACCGATCAGTATATAAATATCTTTAAGTCCGCTGTCTCGCAGTCGTTCTATTGAGTATTCAAGGATCGGTTTTCCACGAACAGGAATCAAAGTTTTTGGGATTTCATAGGTAAACGGGCGCATATTGACTCCGCGGCCCGCTGCCAAAATAAAAGCTTTTTTTACTCTGGGAGCAAGGCTTTTTTGGAGAAGATATTCAATCGCATGTGAGCGATTTCTGATCTTTGATCCGTCAATAGCCTCGTCAACCAGGGGAAGGAGGTCTTTTCTTAGTGTTATGGTTAGTCGTGTTCGTTCCATAGCTTTTAAAATGTCATACTTCATCATACGATAATTCCTCAAAGTGTCAATGGTTTTTTCCACAAAGAACATAATTTAGCATTAAGGTTAGCCAAAAACAAAAAACACTTCCATTTCTAGAAGTGCTTTTTGATAGTTCTGGCGATGGCCTACTTTCCCAACGGTATGCCCCGCAGTATCATCGGCGCTGCCAGGCTTAACTGCTGAGTTCGGGATGGGATCAGGTGTAGCCCTGGCGCTCAAATCACCAGAGGCCAGCATATAACAATACGTTATATCCTGCGCCTCTTGATGGGCGATTTGTTTGTTTACTTCACTGGTGTGAGATAGAAAACAAAGCCAAAGAAGAGGATAACCAGAACAAAGACAGCGATTAGCTGTACATTTGCTGTTTTGGTCATTTGTATTTTGTTCTTAAGGTGTAAAAAGTTTAGTCTTTTAGTGATTGCAATGTGGCTTGATTAGTACTCCTCCGCTCAATCCATTGCTGGACTTACACATAGAGCCTATCAACCTGGTAGTCTCCCAGGGAGCTCATAACGAAATCTTATCTTGAAGACGGCTTCGCGCTTAGATGCTTTCAGCGCTTATCCGTACCGAATGTAGCTACCCAGCTTTTGCCCCTGACGGAACAGCTGGTTGACTAGAGATTCGTCCTTCCCGGTCCTCTCGTACTAGGGAAGAGCCTTCTCAAATTTCGACGCC
>CAZBNI010000021.1:0-8267 GCA_964493105.1 uncultured Gammaproteobacteria bacterium | reverse complement strand
AATGACCCAAAATGATATGGGTGCACCCAATCTCCTGCAGCATCCTCCCCGATACGAGTGATGCATCCAACTCGTAATCCTTGCCGTTTGAGCGTATAAGCAGCATTAGTTGCGCCACCACCAATCTCAAATAAAATATCATCAAGCTCAATTTTAGTGCCAAAAGCGAAACACTCCGACCTTCCCGTGACAGCAAGCTCATCTTGTACAATACGAAACTTTTTGCTAAAGACATAAACATCCTGAAATGCTGATCCAACCGTTATGACATCGTACTTCTTTATCATAATCACTAATTAGAAATTAAGATCCTTCGTTCCTCAAAAAGGCACTTCGTGTCATTTTGGGACTTTCTCCCAGTCAGTTTGATATTTTCTAATACTCGCGTCAGTAAGATCGTGCCGAAACATTTGTACCAACACTTTGAACGGTACCGTTGCCGCATCTGCGCCAGCCAGTGCTGCCTCTTCCACCTCACGTACATTACGAATCGCTGACGCCCTTACCATTGTTGGCATATCGTAATTTTGAAATATACGTACTACTTCTTTTACTACTTCCATCCCCTTATTACCCGCGTCATTGAGACCTCCGACAAAAATGCTCACAAACCTTGCACCGGCCCGTGCAGCTAAGAGCGCTTGTGCTGGCGTGAAGACAAGTGTTGCATCGGTCTTAATCCCTTTCTCTGCAAGTTTCCGAATCGCAATCAGCCCTTGATCAGTCAAGGGAATTTTTACAACGACGTTTTTCGCGATTTTAGATATGCCACGTGCCTCTTCAATAATATCATCAATTTCTTGAGAAACTGCTTCAATTCCAACTGGTCTGTCTTTGATTAGCTTGAAAATATCATTCACAACTTCGGATAATTTCCTGTCTGCTTTACTTAAGAAAGACGGATTGGTGGAAACACCATCAATTAAACCACGCTCTTCTGCCCACTCGATTTCTTTGATAATCGCTGAACCAATAAATATTTTCATATATGTAATGGTTAATTATACTCTGCCGGTGAATGTCCGATATCAACGATCGAACATACTACGATAGGATTGATGCCCTTTTCACGGGCTTTTTTAAGCAATTCATCACTTTCTGAACCAGGACTAAGAAAAACTTCCTTTGGTTTCTTGCGAACGATGTCATTAAGCACCATCATACCAGCTTTAGGTGCCAAATACACACTCACTCGATTGAGCCGCTCTGGAATGTCAACAATGCTCTGGTAGGTTTCAAGTTCTTCAATCTGCTTTTCTTTCAGATTCACGGGAAACACTCTCCATCCAGCATTGATATATGCACGGACCGCCTTATTGCCGAATTTTTTACGATCTTTTGATGCACCGATAATTGCTACGGTTTTCATATTGTAAAGTATATCACAAAGCACCCGTTACCTAAAGAACCTTGTAGAACGTCTACTTCAGCGCTTCTAGGCTATATTTACACCCACAATAGTTCTGCCGGTAAAATCCTTGTTCGCGTGATATATACATAGCTTTTTTAAATCCATCCTGCTTTTTAAAATCTGCTTCCAAATACGGTATACCAAGCTGCTGCGCCAACTCTTTTCCAATCGCATTAAGCCTCTCAGCGTCCTTATGAGGACTGATCGACAAATCAGTGCCAAAAAAATCAAAGTTATTCTTGCGGGCATACTCCCCGGTCTTTTGCAAACGTATTCTGTAGCAGATTGTACATCTCTCTCCCCTTTCTGGATCTTGCTCATGACCTTTTGTCAACGCAAACCAGTAATCCTGGTCTGGAGATTCCTTAATAAATGGAATTCCGTGCTGCCGGCAGTATCGCTGTACTTCCTTAAAACGAATGGAATATTCCTTTTGAGGATAAATATTGGGATTATAATAATACGCAGTTACCTCAAAATCATGCTGAAGCTGATTCAGAACATACGCAGCACAGGTGGCGCAGCAAACATGGAGAAGTAACGTTTGTTTCATCCTTGCTTCTTGATCGGTGGAAAAAGCACTGTTACTTGCGTTCCGACATTCTCAATACTGTCCACATAAATCTCACCTTTCATCAGCTGAATAATCTCCTGGGTAATCCATAATCCAAGTCCCGTACCGGTGATTTTATCAGTCTTGGCATTGCGCACACGATAAAATTTTTCAAACAAGTGCTCACGATCTTTTGCAGACATACCAATGCCAGTATCAGAAACTTTGATCTTCACCATATCTTCCTTGCCGATAACCAATTCAGCGGATATTGTGATTTTCCCATTCATTGTGTATTTAATGGCATTACTGGTCAGATTTACCAACACTTGCTTCAGCCTGCTTTCGTCAACATTAATGTACGGTAAGTCGGGTTTGATATCTGTAACCAATTGAAGACTTTTTTCCTTGGCTTGCTGGTCGAATGTTTTTACAACACCGTTAATAACAGGTTCAAGAGCGAGCGGTTTCATCGTAAGTTTGATCCTGCCCTGATCAATACGAGACACTTCCAGTAAATCTTCTACCAAATCATGGAGACGGTTGCTCTCCTCAAGTACCATTGCTAATTTTTGGTGCGCTTCCTCAGACAGTTCCCCAAATGAACCTTCGACAATCATTTCCAAATATCCACGAATGCCAGTAATTGGCGCACGTAATTCATGTGAGGCCATTGATATAAATTCATCTTTCATCTTGTCAACTTCTTTCAACTTACGGAATAATGATGCGTAATGAAACAATCGTGTATTATTGACCAAGAGTAAAATCACTGCGACAAGCGTAATAATCAGAACAATCACAGACTTATTCAGATTGTCATTTGCAAGGTCATCAATAACTTTTGACGACATCTTGACGGAAACAATCGCTACTTTCTCATTCGCTTCATTCTGTACTGGATTAACAACAACCCAAAAACGCTCGCCACCGATTTGATGCTGATCCTCCGTAGAGAGGGCTCCTGAAAATGTTTCATAAGCAATCATGTCACCGCCCTGCCACGCGATCGTATTATAAAAATACTTTGATACTTCACCCACTGCTTCAGGGTCCAGACTGGCAATAATTTTAAAATCTTCCCCTTTTGGAATAAGAACATCAAGGCCTCGGATCTCATCATTGTCAGCAGCAATTGCTTCAATACGGCTCTGAATAGACGGATGATCTGCAAGATCATTAGCGATATCAGAACTAATAATACTGTTGGCCAAAGAAGCTTTTCGTTGTAGTTCTATATCAATTACTTTGTCTGTATTGCCAATAAAAAGCACGGTAATAACGACAAAAGCTCCTGGAATTAACACCAAAAGAACAACTCCATATACAAACTGAAAGTTGTTCCGTACTACTTTGAAAAAATCTTTAGAGAATAGGTTCATGCAGCCGGGTTTTTTTGTTTTTTGAGAAGGTAAAAAATGAGTAGGACAATCAATAATACACCAACCAATAATATTACTGCAATAATATAATTATTAATTGTTGAGGTGGTTTTAGAATCAACATTGAGATCACCGCGTAAATACTCCTCTTCACTAACAGCCTGGGCTCCGCGAACGAAAAAAGACAACGGATTACTTTTTTCTTGAATCTTTCCTGTGTCATCGGTTAAGGTAACGTATACCTCATGTTCCCCATCAAGCAAGTCGCTGTCTAAGGTATATGTAAAATTACCACTATCATCCGTTTTCGTTGTGACAACAATAGGGGTTGAGTAAATAAAGAGTGTGAGGTAAGTATTCACCGGGCCAGTGCCACTAATAACAATTTGATTCTGTCCAATTTTCGGAGCGAAGTTATCAACTTTTAGTACCCTCAGTTTTTCAGGTGCGAACGTCCCTCTTGTAGTCGGCTCTTCAAATGATGCGATGCTCATTGAGTCCTTTTTTTCTTGCCTTTCTGCCAGAGTAAGCCTAACATCCTCATCAATAAGTTTTAATGCTTGTTCCGGCGTAAGATCAAGCGTATTGGGATCACCACCAATTGATGTTTCAATAACATCGGCAACGCCATCACCGTCAGTATCGCGGCTGTCATCAGAAATCATAGTACCATCAGTGGTTTGCTCTGTTGCTTGGGCGCTATTATTGATAGTAAATCGGATCCGATTTTTACTAATAAAGAAAGGGCCTGTATTACGATCATGTCTCCACGCCCTCGCATACACGTAATAATCACCATTAGGTACCGACGAAATATCCCATACACGCTCCCATGTCATCGGATCATTTTCAAAAGGCTGGGCCCTTCCAATAAGCTGATTTTCCCTGCCGTCAACCCTATCAAAAAAGAATAGTACGCCATCCACATCACCAACCACTGTCGCTTGAAGCCCAACTGATCCTTTGTAAACTTCTCCATGTGTAGGTGCAACCATAGTAATCTCAGTTTCTTCAGTTACCGTCGTATCGTTACTACCCTCTTCGTTAACGGCTTGATTTGATGGAAATGGAGGTGGCGGTGACTCAGTATTGGTATTGCCAGGTGGCGGTGACTCAGTATTGGTATTGCCAGGAGGTGCATTATAAGAACATGTTTGTTCTTCGATATACGAACTGTTTGCCGAATCACATTGATTAACATCATTACAGACACGAGTTCGCGTTCCTGTTGATGGGCACTCGTCAGGCCAGTCTTCACAATACCATTCGGGTTCACAACATTCCTGAGTCAGTGCAGGCATTGACGACGGAGAAAGACACGGAGTGTCGTTGGGATCAATACAAGTCCTTGATTGAAAACCGTCCTCACATGGAATCGTATCCCAGTCTGGACATTCCCAATCTTCAGGACAGTTATACACAGGCGGCATACTGGAAAAATCAATCATAAAACTTACCATGGCAACTGGACCAAATTCTATACCGTTTAAACTCGTGATAAATAAAGCGGTTGAATAATGACCTCGATCAAAGTCTACAATTGACATGGATCCCTCCCAATGTGAAGTATTATCATTAATACCATATGTAGCTTCTGTAATTATCACATCACTAACAATATCACCTGTAGTAATCTGCCCTGTTTGGAATCGAACCGTTTTAGCCATCCCTGAAACGGTAGCAATTAAGCCTAAAGTGTCCTTTGTGTAATGTTGATTTACCTCAGGACTCAAGATATTAAACGTATTATCAAATTGAATTGGTCCAAAAACAGGATCTGAATTACCGCCACCACTGCGTACTAATTCTATTGGCATATCGAATTGATCATACGCGTGAATCCGAACGTCAAATTTACCACTCAAAAACTGCAACGTATCTGCAATGATATGCCACCGGTAATGTTCAGGATCTTCATTCCAAAAATCTTCGATATACATAAAACCATAGGAATAGGATCCGTCACATGAAACTACTTGAATACGAATCTCTGATATCACGTCATCAGGAATCCCAATAATCTCTAAAATAAATTCGTACTGACCTTCAAGAACCGGTGGATTATTAGAATCGCTCGTATCTGGGTTATAAAGATACACATAACCACGTTGCGGTTGCATCTGAGCGTGAGCTTGATTGGTTTTTTGTATTAAAAAACCGCTGTATGCAAATACACCGAGTATAGCTACAAAAATAACACTTAAAACAATTACCTTCCTCATATTTTTGAGGTGTTTAGTAAATGATATATATATCATAACATATATTTTGTAAAAAGTCAAAACTCTACTTTTCCTTGGCAAATACCAGCGTTGCGATGCTTAGGGATAAACTTTTGTTAATGGATGCTCAGTACAATTATGTTTCAGTGCCGGACAGACCTGACGTCCGCACTCGATCAGATCGAATTGCAACCCCACCTTGTTGCCCTACGGTTCTTGTTATAAGAACCGCGGGCTTTTTTATTGTTTTGGATAATCAGGACACTCAGCTTTTAATCCAACACATGCATATAAACAACTCGGACACGCAGCATAATCACTTCGCTGGTAACACTCTTTATTCGGATCTTTCGGGTCTTCTGCTACACTGCCCGACGAGCCGCATAAACAGTCAAGCACGTAGGAATAATGGCCATCAGTTACGCTATCACAATTTGTTTGAACACAGTCCCCCACCTTTATACTCCACTCATATCCCGGATAGCATCCATCCTTATCTTTTGGAAGCTTGGGGTCAGGCGCTACACGAACTTCAGGATCTTCAAAGTCAAGCAAGTCATCTATTTCGTCGTCTAAATCAGAATCACTATCTGTAACGGTTTTTTCGGCATTCACATTCGCTGTTGAATTTGTGTTTTTATTACCATACTTTTCAAAAAATTCATCCAGCTTGCCCTCCTCTTTCTTAACCTCATACTCTTTAAGAATATCCTGAATCTTCTGCTTCATTACTTCACGCCAGTTTCCTTTTAGATAATTTTTATCATTTTTTAATTGCTGTTTTATTTCCGATTTTATGGTTTCCAAAAGCTCTTTAAAATTTGTATCTTGATTGTCATAACCCAAATTGTTCAAAATACGTGACGCATCACCCGCCACCACCAGGTCAATAACCTTTAATACATTTTCACCGCCTTCCCCAACGAATTTTTTAATGATATTCGGATTAAACAATTTCTGTAGCTCTTTGGTAACATTAGTACGAATTATTCCGTTCAATTTTCGTTTTCCAATTTTTATCGCATCGCCTGCTATCTGCCGTAACAAATTTTCCGGTTTAAGATTTTCCGCCGCTGTTTCCAGCCGATCTGCTGTTTCCTCATACGCTTCAATTATATCCTTCAGTGCCACAAAATCTTTCTTGTACTGATCATACGTAGTATCGCCAGACAAAAGCTGTTTTTTCATTTCTGCATCCAAATCATATAATTCCTCAATATCTTTATATACCTCGTCAGCGCGATCCTCCAGTATTTTTTTCGCGTCATTAAGTTTCTTGGTCTGAGCTTCAAATAGATCAACTCCTTTCTGGACTTTACCCGCCTTAGAAATTACTTCAAGTATTCTATTGGGTGTATTAGATAATAATATATTCGCCGCGATCGGGCCGAGTATCGGTCCAAGCGGCTGTGTTAATGTGTCGGCAATCTTTCCTGGCAGCTGAATAAGAAACTTAGTCGTCCGTTTTAAAAACCTTAAAAGATTATTTAGAAATCCCCGTGCTTCAGCTTGTGTTGGGAAAAATAAAAACACACTGACAAATGCGATCAGAACAAAAATAGTTATTATTTTTTGAGTATACGGCGTACTAAGCTTCCTCCTCCTCGCCGAGATCAAGGCCAACGGTTTCAAAATACGTTAAGTAACCATGTTCAAGTGTAAAAATAACATGGTCCGATACATACGTTTCCAGCTCACCTTTAGTATACAATTCTGGAACCATATCAACAGCTTCAATAGTTTCGGTTCCGAGTGCAGCAGCGACCGCATCGTAATCCATTTCAAACTCAAAATCCTCCGGTTTTAAACTGGAGTACGTAATTTCTCCGCTCTCAATTTCTCCGCTCTCACTTACCTCCTCTTCAATTTTATTAACGCTCAGTATATCACCGCCTACAAATGATATGGCCTGTTGGTGACTCGGATAGTACCATACTTCCTGACGTATTAGCATATCATCTCCCTCTTCAGCGTACTGCAGATATGAGATGGTAAATCGTTTCGGATAGCCGAACGTATTAACGATCTCTTGCTGATCAGGCGATAATTCATCGGCGACAAAAAAATAATGGTAATACAAAAAACCTCCTCCAGCAGTAAGGATAATGATGACTACAAAACATCGCAACGCTTTTATCATACTGCTATTGTAACATCCAATCCGCTATGACTCCAAGTCATCCAGCCAGCCGGCCTTTTTATTTAATTTACGAGAGAAAAATTTTCCCATGTTCCTAGATTCTTTTGCTTGATGGTATTTAAAGTACATCCGACCCGCTTTAATCCCGACAATTTCTACTTTGCCAGTCCGATGCGACATAACATATTTAAAGCGTTTGCTGTGGCCATTAAGCATATTCTTTGCCTGTTCAACAGTCTTATATCCACTATACAAAGACACCTGAAAATGATGCTTAACCCGCCTTACCGGCCGGCACTGAAACACGTAGTATGGATTTATTCCAATTCGTACTAAATTTCTAAATAAATCTGCTAAAATTTTTGGATTGTCATTAACACCTTTGAGCAAAACAGTCTGGTTACTAATAACCACACCGGCCTTGATTAGCTTATTAACTGCCTCTATGGAATATTTAGTTATCTCACGAGGATGATTAAAATGTGTTACTACATAAATTCGCCTATTCTTTTTTGAATATTTCTTTAACAAATTTAACAAAGATGGATCCCGTAAAATC
>CAZBNI010000020.1:0-8366 GCA_964493105.1 uncultured Gammaproteobacteria bacterium | reverse complement strand
GGCGTGGGTTATTGGATATGACATCGCGCCTTTCTTTTTTGTAATTGCTACACCAATTGCGTTGTTATCAATTTTTACTTCTATCACACCGGGAGGGTTAGTAGTTCGGGAAGCCCTTATCGGGATGTTTGCGGTATGGCTAAGCGTGAATATGGAAGAGGCGATTTCCACTGCAGTTCTGGATCGGGGAGTATCCATGATATTTATTTTTGTTGTAGGGCTAATATGTAATTATTACTTGTCGCGTTATTTGATTCTTTCTAAAAATAAGTGAGTTTTTTATATTATGAATAGTATGAATAAAAAGCGTACCGTAATATTATTAGCATGTATTGTTGTTTTAGGGGCATTATTTCGGATATTTTTTCCTGCGTCAATTATCTTGACGACTGATTCTACGCTCTATATCTCCCTTGCTGAACGTATTACTGAAGGATATTTGACGATGGATCATGCGAACGCCATTACGGAAATTATCCAGCCTGGGTATTCATTTTTTATCATGGCCGTCAGTTTTGTATTGCAAAATGGAGAGATGGCAGGAATCTTCATTTCATTTATGAGTGGCATTGGGCTGATATTATTATCGTATTGGTGTGGAAAGAAATTTTTTTCAGATGACGTAGGATTGATTGCAGCTGCAATTGTGTCATGTTATCCGTTAATGATTTATTATTCAACCACGATATTAACGGAGGCGCTATTTACCTTAGTCTTTATTGCGGCAATTTTTTTAGGATGGCGTGCTGTGAAAACAAGAAAATGGGGATATTTTTTACTACTCGGGATTATTGTAGGCATTTCTTACTATATCCGGATCGTCGGTCTTGCGGCAATTCCTGTACTCACGCTGTGGTTGGTGATTGAGATTTTTGTACGGAAACGTATTCAGGCATTGCGTGCGCTTGGATATTTTGGGCTGTTTATTCTTGGCTTGACATTCATCATTTCACCCTATTTGATTTTTCTTTACAATGAAAAGCAATCATTCGTGATTACAGGAGCCCAGGAATACGCATATTCCATGCGAACTGAACATAGCCCTGAAGATATTAAGACGCCGGAAGACAGACAATTCATTTTTTACGGGTTAACCGAAGACAATACATCGTATGCTAGTAGTACTGATATTGGTTCAGCCGCAAAACGAGACACAAGTCCAATTATTGTTTATTGGCAGAATTTTAGCGAGAATTTTTTGTATAATATTTCTTTTGCACTACTTCTTTTTTTTCCAGCGCTGGCTGCGACAGGCTATATAGCGTATCGGCATAAGAAAAAAGATGATACTATTGCATTTGCCCCGGTTTGGTACTTATGGAGTTGGGTGCCGTTTTATTCATTGATTTATTGGATGGGGCCAACTGATTTGCGGTATTATGTTCCGATACTGCCAGTGCTTTTTTTAATCATTTCATATGGTATAATTCTTTTCATAAACCAGGCAAAGGAAAAATATTTAAAGGTAGTAATTTCTTCTCTGGTAATTGTTGGTATAGTATTATTTGGTTGGCGCCTTTCTCAAGAACAAGGTTTTTTCCTGAATTCTTTCGGATTTTGGGAAAAGTCTATCGAAGAAAGAATTGGACAGGAAATTGAACCGTATGTATATAAAGACGCAAGAATATTATCGACATATTCGATTATTACATATTATGTTGAGGGTCAGCACTATCAGCTTCCTGTAGATGATTATTCATCCATTACTACATTTGCGAAGCATAATGCTATTTCATATCTTCTTCTCTACCAACCAGAGAATCAATTTAATAGACCTGAGCTAAATGTCATGTATACAATACGGGAAGATGATAATGTCAATTTATTATATTCTGACGGGGTAGTTTATTTATTTGAATTTAAGGACGAAGGCCCTGTATAATGTACGTAGATGAGACTCTATGAAAGAATTATTACAATCAATTTCTAGGCGCGAATGGTATTTCATCGCGGCAATAGCAGTGGGCATTATTATCCTGACGGCCATGCCATATTTGTACGGACACTATACTGCTTTTGAGAGGATGGTGTATACAGGCATTCACCACCTCACGCCTGGTGATACCAATGTATTTCTTTCCATGATTGAGCAGGTGAAGCAAGGTAATAGCGTTTTTATTAACCTGTATACCTCGGAGCCTCAAGAGCGTTTGTTTATCAACCCGCTATGGCTTTCGGTTGGTTGGTTTGCCAAGCTCACGGGCGTTTCAAATTTGCTTGCATTGCATATTGCACGATCGTTCTGGATTGTTGTATTTATTTTTGTGGTGTATTTATTTATCGCGTACTGTATAAAAAGACAACGCTGGAGAAAATTGGTTCTTCTATTGGTCCTGTTTTCCTCGGGTCTCGGAGTATTTTTTAATCCATTTTTGTTTGATGTAAATAATATAACCGAGCACCCAACGGATATTTGGGTAGCCGAGAGTATTACCTTTTTAACCCTGTACCATTCGCCACATCTAACGGCATCATTAACGCTGATTGTACTTACGTTTTTATTGATGCTTATTGCGTTCCGTACGAATAAAATACGTTTTAGCGTTGGTGCTGGCATTACCTGCCTTTTTTTATTATGGTTTCATCCGTTTAATGGACCGACAGTATATTTTACGTTATTTACCTTTCTGGTAATAATTTTTTCGCAAAAGCGCAAGATTATCTGGGGTTATATGCGGCATTGTGTGATAATGGGAGTTATTCCAATTCCCGCAGTAGCGTATTTATATTGGCTGAATCAAACTGATTGGGTAATACGTAGTTGGGCTGCCCAAAATATACTGATGTCGCCAAGCGTGTGGATGTTTTTGATTGGGTATGGTTTTTTAGTGCCACTCGGGGTGTTTGGCATCATACGCGTTACCAAGCAGCCGTCGTTTGAAAAACTTTTTATAGTCGCATGGGCGCTTTCCTCAGCCTTGCTGATTTATTTTCCGATATCATTTCAGCGCCGGATGTCAGAAGGACTTCATATTCCTTTAGCGATACTTGCTGGTATGGCCATTATATATTTTTTGAAGCGCTATCAGGAAAAAGACGGTTCATTGAGCACAAAGGCGTTTATTATTTTGATACTACTTGCGGTTTTTTTGCCGCTGACAAATGTGCAGATTTTAGGTCAGGATTTGCATCTGTATTCTACGAAAAAGTCGCTTCCATATTATTTACATCAAGACGAGGTCTCAGCGATGCATTGGTTGCGAGATACTGCCGATGAACGCGAGGTAATTTTTTCAAGCTATTATACTGGTAATTTCATACCAGCATATAGTGGTAGGATTGTATGGATTGGTCATGGGCCGCAAACCGTTAACCTGATAGAGAAGCGGAAAATTACTAATTGGTTTTGGTCGGATAATTCGGAAGATTCACAAAAATATACTTTTTTAAAGGATGAAAAAATTCGATTTGTGTATTATGGGCAAAAGGAAAAAGAACTAGGTACCTATAATCCCACAACAAAAAAATACCTCAAAGAAGTATTTCGTAATGACCATGCATCGATTTACAGCGTGTTATAAGGTATGGTGATTGCCGAACCAATATTGTTTGCCTCGGTATAAAATAGTTTTGTTGAACGAATACCATTAAGTCCGGCATAGCCATGCACGGATTGTATTTGTATTTCCAGAGTATGTTTATCAAGCGAAAAGTTGTTTGGTGTCAAAAACCAATGGTGTGTGGCAACGGCTTCATCGTTGTCCCACTGGCTCGTTGGGTAGAGTCCATAGCCAATCGGATATTTTTTTTGATACACTATTTTATTGGAATCATCACGAAGTCGTAGTTCAAACACATAATCATCTTCGAGTTTTTCATTTGCTTGCCAGAAAAGGGTAAGCGCCACTATTTGGGAAGCGCTTGATGTTTCGAGCTGTGATGTTTTTTGTGCCGCGATAAGGCTAAGCGGAGAAGTAATGTCGTTGTTGATTTTATAAACGCCGGACGGCACTGTATAATTCTTTTCAATCAAAGAAACGGTAGAGGGAAATCCTGCTTCATATATAGCATAACTATCAATAATTGAGCGAAGCCCTAACTTATTTTTTTCAATCAGGTTGTTAATGCGGACTGCGCCAGTATTGTACCCCGCACGGTATGAGCTGATGTTTCCAGCCTGGATTTGATAGGTAATAAAGTCACTAAAATCGATCACAAGCCAATCAATTGGAGTGGTTATTTCGTAAGATTCATCAGAAAACTGTTTTTTTCCAATGAATGCGTAATGAAGGGAGTATATGTGTTTTCTGCTTGAGAGCTGGGGAAGAGTTGAAAAGCTTGAAATAACTGCATCATCGTTCCCTATTAATTCAAGTGATGTTTGCCGAGCATCGGCAAAGGCTTGGTTATCTGCTTTGTTCCAGATGTGTGACAAGGAACCCGGAAAAGGGCTAAAGGTTATAAAAGAGTATACAATAGCAGTTGCGAGAATTAGTCCAAAAAGAGGTTTTTGATTTTGAATACAGCGTATCACTTTACGCTTTGATGTTTGTCCGGTGATTATTTTTGAGAGCGCGTAGACTGTCGCGATAAAAATAAAGGGGAGCAATAGACTCGCATAGTGTGTTTGTAAAATAACAGTACTGCTAACGCCTGTTAAAAAAAGCTGAATAACGATCAGAATTGTGGGGGCTAAATATTTAAGTCTCAGAAGTGGCAGGCCGACAAGCGGCAGCACGAGCCCGATTGCCAGAAACAGATTATTAATCGTAAAAAATCTTTGGGCCACTAACCACGGTTTTGCAAAAAAGTTCGTAATGATTTCTACCGAGGTTCCTCCCAGCCAACCGTAAAACGAAAGAAATTTATATGATTGATAGCCGCTGAAGTATCCAGTAAATTGCAGCGCGATAACAAACCACGCGCCACTGGCGATGATCGGAAGAAGTATCCAGCGCAATTTTCGTTTGTCGAGTATCGCCAGAAGACCAAAGAGCAACGTTACCAGCGCAACGTCTTCGCGCACGGTAAGCGCCAGCATCATACTGATTACAAAAGGAATAAATTTTTTGTTCTGGTAAAAGTAGAATGCGGCTAGGAGAAAGAAAATTGCGAAGGGGAGTATATGAAATTCAAAGAAGATTGTATTGAGAACAAAAGGGCTGAATAAAAAGGCACATGCGATCGCGAGCGACCAGCAGGGGGTAAGTAGCCGACGCGCAATGTAGTAAAGTGGGATAGCTGACAATAAAACAACCACAACCTGCAGGGCTAGCAAGGTGATCGGCGACTTGAAAATAAAGTAAAATGGCAATAGTGCCAAAAGGAATAATTCAAAATGGTCGCCAAGATATGAGTGTGGATGAATACTCAGCCCAAAGAGGTCTCCGTGCGTAGAGTTGTACATTACCTGGTTGTAGATTCCGAGATCAATGGCATCGTATTCAAAAGAGTTGTATTTTACAACAAGCATTGCAATGACAGCGATGATCAAAAGGAAGATTAAAACCAATAGTATCGTAACAGCTTGGTTATTTATTTTATTATATAGTGTTTGCATAGCTGTATTGTATCGTAGAGTCTTGCATAAAACAAACCTCCCCCGCCACCATGGCGGGGGAGGTAATTTATAACGCGATTCTAGATTTTATGTAGTAAGGTCACTTGTTTGAGAAACAACGAAGATGACGATTGCCCATGCGAGCAATACAACGATTAAACCAATAACAGCTGCTGAGATAATTTTCTTTGCGGATGCAACTTTTTCTTCGTTTCCGCCAGCGGTCATCCATTGGAAGCCACCGATCAGGATCATGATTACTGCGATTAAGCCTAAGAAACCAAGTACCCATTGCACGACGTTAATAACTGTTGACTCAAGGTCAGCCGTACCCATACCGAATGTGGTACCGGTGTCATCATTAATGTTAATTTGGGCGGCAGCGACTGCTGGAAGAGCAAGAATCGCGACAGATAGCAATCCGATTGTGATTTTTTTCATGTTTTTCACCCCCTTTCTAAATATATGGATAGTTACTTATAAAAAAATGATTTTGGGATTGTATTTATTGAGTTTTGTACAAATATCAAGATAGTATATGTTAAGTGTAGTATCTTGTCAAGAGGATGCCCACATTATACACCTAAAGTCGGTTTTTGTCAATATTACTGGGCAAATCCTTTACGAACTTCTTCAAAAACGAATTTCAAAACAGAGTAACTGAGCGTAATAACTAAGATGCCAAGCGTTGCCCAGACAAGCGTGTCTTTTGCTTTCTTAATCATGTTCGGATTGCCCGCTGAAATAAGCAACTCAAAACCACCGAGGATAAACATAAACAACGCAAAGATATCAACTGCGGCAAGACAGATTTGCATAACGCGCAACATCACATCTAATAGGCTAATTGGCTTGTCGCTGTTGGGCTGTGTCCCAAGTGGGTTTGGCAGGTTTACTTTTTGCGCGAGCGCAGAAGGGGCAGGCAAAAGAACCGACACGCCAAGCATTGCGGTGGCAATCGCGATGATAATAAGGAGAAAGAGTGGCTTTGACATATTTAATATAGATAAATGCTAATATTATTGAGATTTAAGGACATGCAGCGGGTGAGTATGTACCACCAAGAACGTTGGTGCAGTACGCGCGTGTTTGTGAAGAGGAGAGATTCACACATTCGGCTGGAACAACTGTGGTGCAGCTGCCGCCAGTATTGCAAATATTTCCCAATCCTGCACATGTTGCGCTAAATGTTCCGCCGTTGGTTGAACACCGCTGGCGTGAATATCCGTCAATACATCGGTATTCTTGTGTTGGATCACTACAGCATCCTTCTTCACACTGAGCGTCCGCACCAGCAGGACAAGCACCGGCGCCTATAAATTGGTCACCTGGATCAGCGCAATCTTTTTGAAAGATATTTTCAACACATCGATTTGCTCCATTCTGAAGGCAGCATCCAACGTCACAATTATTAGCCGGCCCGCAGCCGTTGTTTTTATCATAGTTTGATAATGCGTTCGGACACGCACCGTCAATATTACCTTCAACGCAGGTTTCAGTACAGCATCCATTTGTACACTCTGGATTGCCGGTGCAGTCAGGGAATGTAGAGTTAAATCCGATATCACCACCAAAAATGGAGTAACATGCATCAAGGGTGTAGTTCGTATGACAGGTCAGTCCAACCGCACTCCATGGTGCTATACAGCAGCCCATCAAGCAATTTTGTGCACCGACTGAATTATCCGGATCATTGTCGCCTTCATCACATGCTTCCGCATTCCAGGTGCCGTCGCATCCGAGCTTGCCAGACGTGCAGCCATGCACACCCACGCAACAACCGCCGGAACATCCATCTACGCTATCGCATGATTGCTCGGCATAAAAACTTCCGGCACATTCAGAATAGCCTTTTGTGTTGCATGAGTCTTGTTCCACGCAACAGCCGGTCGTTGATCCGTCAGGAGGCGCATCTCCGATTTCAATATTTTCACAGCGGTCTTTGATATTTGCGCAATTATTTGGAGTATGTTCTGTAAAAGGCCATTCAAGACAGCCATTCTTTCCAGGCGTGTAGCATGTGGTATTTTCTACGTCTGTTGGCACACAGCAGCCGTAATCCCATTTACTACAGGTTGCTACATAGTCGTAGCAATATTGTTGCTCACCCATGAAGTTTGTTTCTGGCGGCGTCACGCCTGCGCGCAGCCAAATTGCCGGATAATTGGCGCAATCCTCTCTTGTTACTTCAATACATCCGTAGCCATTGACAACACAGCAGCCTGCTTCTGGAGGAAGGTCGCCCACCGCCCCACCGCCCCACCATTCCCGCTCCAATGGGGAACCGTAACCGGTAAATATTTTTCCTTCTAAGCTGCCAGTTAATACAACCACGACAAAGAGTGACCAAACCCACGCGAGAATCGTAACGATCAGGACCCCAAGTATTATTGAAGTCAGCATTTTTTTACCTCCCTGAATTTTTTCAGGATTACCCCCTGCCATAATAAGGTTGAAACCGGCCCAGATCATGAAAATCATGGCAAGGTACGGCAATACTTTCAATCCAACATGCGCAAGATTAATAAATAACTGTACAAAATCGTCAAGATCGCAAATCCCATCTTTATAGCAATCAGGCAGTATTTTGAAGCCGCCGGGGTATTCTTCGTAGTTATCAGCGGCAAAGGCAACGTTGGCGGTTATCGAAAAACTGAATATAACAAAACTTGCCGTGAGTAGTGCGAGCAGAATTTTTTTGTTGCGTTTACGCATGGAGTAATATTAATATTGGCTTTGAATTTCTTCTGCTGCAGCACGGAGCTGTGATGCGACATTCAGTTGATCTTCAACAATTCCCTGTATCATTTCTTTAAAAATATCTTCTGCTTCTTTTTGGCTTTGCCCATGGTACCAACTTTGTGCG